>NZ_JAWRVL010000019.1:0-81879 GCF_036663595.1 Halalkalibacter lacteus | reverse complement strand
GCACCATTTTATCTATTCTGCAAATTTTTGAACCAAAAACAATAAATTTATCTGGTTTATAAAACGGGGGCGGGTTGTGGGGGTTCTTCCCCCCCCCGGGGCAAACAACCCCCAACTCCCAAATACACCCACTTATGGAAATCTAAATTCCGAAAGTGGCTCACTTTTGAAGTGATCGCAATGGCTCAATTTAATATTGACAAAAACAGTCATCTGCATATCTAACGATATACATTTGTTTGAGGTCGGTTTTCTTTAACGCTCTTGTCTTACTATTAGGTGCATAAGAATGTTTCATTTTTAAGCATTCCCATTGATTAGCTATCCACCAATCCAAGTCATTTAGAACAATGTTAGATAAAAGGGGAGATAGGATTCCTCCTTGCGGAGTTCCTTTAGTTGGGACACCTACACCTTTTATTGGTGCCTTTAGCATTTTCGAGACAATCGTTAATACTCTTTTGTCCCGTATGCCTATACTGTACATTTGTTTTATTAACTTTGAATGACTCACGTTATCAAAGAAACCTTTTATATCAATGTCTACTACATGATGCAGCTTCACATTATTGACTAGGAACTGACATCTAGCCATTACATGATGGGTTGACCTGTTTGGTCTAAAACCGTATGAATGGTTATAAAATTTGGCTTCACATATTGGTTCTAATACTTGTTTGAACATCTGTTGAATTAATCTATCTCTCATAGTTGGAATTCCTAGTGGACGTTTTTTACCATTTGGTTTAGGTATTTCAACCCTTCGTACCGTTTGGGGTTTATAATCCTTTAATATTTTTCGAATTTCCTCAATAAATACATCAACGTTTTCAATCTTATATTTATCAATTGTGATGCCATCAGTTCCCGCTGTTTTTGAACCTGTATTCGCTTTAATATTTCGAAAGGCTAATAAGATATTTTCTTTCGATATGATATGTTCATAAAGTCTGAGACCTTTTGTAGCGTTGTTTCTGCTTCGTTCGTAGAGGTCATCAAGTATATCTTGCATATTGTAGTATTCGGTATGTCGTAGCGTTGTACTCACTGATGGATTGTTTCTCCTTCCTTGCGGAAAATCCCATCATCTTACTCGACCCTGTGAGTTTCATTTAGTTAAGTTAGTTTTCAAAGAGAAGACTTGGGACTATCCCTCCACGTTCGTTACACGCTTCAACGGTACTGTGTCCCTACTTTCGCAAGAATAAAGTCATTTCGATAAAGATATTATCTTATAGACGCCATCCCGATAGTAGTCGTTTAAAGTGGATGTTTCTTACTTACAACGTTCCGATTAACCTAGCTTTACATATATCCGTAGGTGCTCACTTTAAGCCTGTCAACTCTATATCCTCATTTGTTAGATATCCCGAAGTTCCTATACACTACTCGTACTTTTCGGTGTTTGACACTGCGTTCGCAGTATACGTCTTTCGAGCGTATTAGTTTCTAGACCCGTAATAACGATAGGTAACCTACTGAGTGTAAAACTCTTGCGAGTTCCATTCTCTTTTCAGCTTTCCCCCGTCCCACACCGTGCGTGAGACTTTCACCTCACACGGCGCTTCCTCGAAAATTATGTTTTCTTTCTCATTCAATCATGATTTTCCCTCTGGACCTTGTATTTTTTCTTTTTGTATTTAGAACAACGTTAGTTGTTCATATCTAACTTCATTGTTGAAAATATCTAGATTATTTTCTTTTTCATTGATACAATTGTTCCCCACTAACACTCTTAATTTATCCAGTTTTTCAATGGCTTTTTTATTCAGATTTAGTCTTTTCAGGAGAGCCCTTATTGTTGCTGATTTTGTTGCATGTAACAGTTTGTGAACTTCTGATTTAATTAACGTTAAATTTTGGTAGCTGTCATCATGTGTTATATGCCACGGTATCTTATGATGACAACGCATGTCTAATAAATCTAACTGCTCGCCAGTTACCGAACATTTTCCGTTCTGAGCCACATAAAGCGACAAGCGATTGTCGTTGTATTCTACCGTCGCTCTACCTATTAGTATAGGGTGTTCTCGTAACCATTTAAGTTCTGTTTCGGATACGTTTGTTAGGTTCCTATGAATTAACTTTCGTCCTTCTTCAGTGTACTTGTTGATGGCATTACGTTTCATCATTGGATTTTTATTTCTAATATCAGCTAGATGAAGGATTGGACTTTTCATGAGGTATCGAATATAGTTGTTCTCTCGTTTAGTATACTTCGCTATCCCTTTGTCTTTGCCCCTATATTCCCCATATCTAGTAAAACCATTTGTATACTTGTTGTTCGGCTTGCTTTTTGGAAATCGGTTGTACATTTGTTTCTGCAGATCGTAACCTACTCTTTTCAAGTCTAGGTTCACATGCGTAGCGATTTCATAATAATTATGTATCCCAATTATCATGCTGTTGTACTTTGCGATTTCCTTAATGCAGTTTGAGCTGTTAGGGGTTTTTTGTATCTTTTTAATTTGCTCAGCTAGTTTCGCTTTCGCTGTTTTTATTGCTTTTGGGGACATGTGTGTTTCCACCACGTACTTCGTTGCACTTGTTTTCGTTTTGCCTTTTTTAGTTGCTTTAAGCGTGAACCCTAAGAATTCACTTTTTTGCTTCTTTAAGTTTGTTACCTTTGATTTCTCTTTTGAGATTGGTAACTTTAGGCGCTCTTCTAGCCACATTTGCACAGCTTTAAATATTTTCTCTGCGTTGCTTCGTGTGGCTGTGAAGATTTTGAAATCATCTGCGTAACGTACCATGTACATTGGCTTCAACTTTGTTTTCTTCAATGCTCTATTGTCTCTACCTGTTCTACCTTCTTTGTTTTTATATTTGAAGCTATGTCGGGTTTTCGCTGTTTCCCATTGGTCACTTATCCACCAGTCAAACTCATTTAGGTTGACGTTAGCTAATATGGGACTGAGTATCCCCCCTTGAGGGGTTCCTTTTGTTGGGTTAACGATTGTCCCGTCTTCCAATTGTATTGGTGCCTTTAATATCTTTCGTAGTATAACAAGTAGCTGTTTGTCTTGTATCCCGAGCGTCCATAATTGACGCATCAGTTTCCCATGATTTACCTCATCGAAGAAGCCTTGAATGTCCACATCAACCACATACATTAGGTTTGTTTGGTTTATCTTGAAGTTTGCATCTGCGATAGCGTGTTCTGCACTTCTGTTCGGTCTAAAACCGTAGCTTCTAGTGTTAAATTTAGCTTCACAGATTGGTTCCAAGACTTGCAATATACATTGTTGGATGAGTCTATCCCAAAGCGATGGTATTCCGAGCGGTCTCGTTTTCCCATTTGGTTTTGGAATTTCCTTCCTGCGAACTTTGCTTGGCTGGTAGTTGTTAAAACGATTTTCTATGTTCTTTAGAAGTTGGTCTTGGGACATCCGTTCAATCGTCTCAATAGTTATTCTATCCACCGAAGGTGTGTAACTTCCTTTGTTTCGCTTAATATTTCTGTAAGCAAGAAGGATGTTATCCTTTGACGTGATAATTCTCGTGAGATGTTTAAACTTTTTCCCTTCGTTAGACTTTTTGTACAATTCATCAAACACTGCTTGCATACCATAGTATTCTGCATGCCTGTTTTTATTGTCCTTGAGTATCCTGTCCTTAGATTTTTCATTCATGGTCTATCACCTTCCTTCACGAGAATTTAGGTGACCTTTTGAGTCTCACCAGAATCCATGCAAGGATTGAATGTTAGATATTCCTTCCATAATTTTCGACTTGTGGCTGTTCCTCCTTCTCTCATTACAAGAACCGTCATCGGTTGTGCCACTACTTTCATCGGTCATTAAAAACAGTTCCCTCGTTTACACGTTTCCTGTTTAACTTGAAGTGCCCCTCGCTCTAACGAGCAACGTTGACCGCTTCCGACGTTCCTTTCCGATTATCATTGTTTCAACTTAGGTGTCTCCTTTTCCCCGTGTCTAGCTCCGCAGCCTGTAACTGCGTTAGGATTTACTCTCCGAATGAAAATTTCAATCCTTTAGACAAGCGATATTTTCACGCCCGATTCATTTCTAAACCGTACTTCTGTCGAGGTTTACCTTCGGAGATTCGTCAGCCGTTGGTACGGCATTCTCACCATATTTAAACGACAGAGAGTATTCACTACAATTCCATTGGGTTTATTACTCCCTTTGGCTTTCGGTTACCTTATCGGCACTTCGGTAGTTTCAACCTTCATTACCCAGCTATGGTTGCCCTAGCCGACTGCAATCGACTGGAGGTTAGGGTATCTTACTGGAGAAGCTTCAAGGCGTTACCCTATCTTTTCATTCTCTCATCGAAAAAGTTATTCTCTTTGTAACTTTTATTTGAGCTACTCAGAGCCGTTCTCTCCCTATAAAGTTATTAGCCTTATTTTTGAGAACAACATCTCGCACCATTCGCAAGTTCGCCAGTCCATTTGGACATTCTCACCATAGATATTTTGTAGCATCCCGACCTATCATAAACCATATTCTAAGCAAGCAACTTAGGTTCATTTCAGCCGACTTTACCTAGCTTCATACACATTCTGACTACTACCATTATGTGCATGTAGGAGGATCAGATAACTCGTTTCAGCTCAACATGACAGTTTTCATTCCGAGTTTTAGTTAATCAGTTGTAATTGCTTATTAGCAATTCTCCTATTTTGTGCTTTGGCACTTATAAGGAAACGTTTCGCGCAGTACAAATCTTCACAATCTGTATTTTTCATTAAGATTCATATTGTATTGTAGCAGTCAATGGGTGACGTTGTTTTACCTCTTGTATTGATAGGTTTAAACTATAGTTTCCATGTTCGAGAAGTTTATTAAGAAAAAGATTTAATTGTTCTTGGGATTTAACTTTTATTTTTAAATGATAACAGCCTTCCCCAGATACTCGGTGAGCTTCAACTACCTCTATTCGCCCTTTAATAAAACGAATAAAAGCATCATGATTAGCTGTTTTCATATGAACAATGATAAACGCTGTATATGAAAGCCCTAGTTTCATTTCATCGATTATAAGGGAGTAGACTTTAATTACACCACTTTCCTCAAGTTTTTTAATACGATTCCCTACTGCTTGTCCAGTCATATGAATTTGTTCTCCTAAGTCCTTCCATTGAATACGTGAATTTTCGGTTAGTAACCGGAGGATCTGAAAATCAATTTGATCAATATCCATAATAAATTCCTTTCACCGTGAAATTATTTGATATAAAAGTCTTTCATCAAAGTATCGAGAAAAATCAAGATATTATTTATCATTTTATTATACTGAATCTTTAAATGAGGTGGAAAAAATGAGCACAGCTTTAATCATTGTCGATATTCAAAATGACTATTTTCCAAATGGAAAGATGGAATTAAGCAATCCTGAAAAAGCAGCCGCTAATGCTGCTAAAGTTCTTGAATGGTTTAGACAGAATAACAAAGATAATATTTTTCATGTTCAGCATATCGCAAGTGATCCAGGGTTAGGCTTCTTTCTTCCGAATACGGAGGGAGTTAAACTAAATGAAGCTGTTCTGCCATTAGAAAACGAAAGCATTCTTATTAAACATTTCGCTAACAGCTTTTTAAAGACAGAATTAGAAAGCAAATTAAAAGAAAAAGGAATAACCAAGTTAGTGATCGTAGGTATGATGACACATATGTGTATTGATGCAACAGTTAGAGCTGCTGTGGATCTAGGCTTTGAAACTACACTGATTGAAGATGCATGTTCGACAAGAGACTTATCTTATCAAGATAAGGTCGTTCCAGCTGAACAGGTTCATTATGCGTTTGTCAGCGCACTTAACGGTATGTATGCCAATGTAATTTCGACCGAGGATTTCCTACAACAGAACAACTAATTAAATAGAAAAGGGAGTTTGTTAAAAAAACAAATTCCCTTTTTTGCTGTTGTTTATAAAGCATCGTTATTTAACAAACCTGCCACGTTTAAGTAAAAGTCTTCACAATCTCAATTATTATTCTAATGAAATACGTAAAACGTTCCTCAAGAATCTGGCCCAATTCATTAAGAAGAGCGCATTTCTTGCTCCAAAAATGCGCCCGATTGCTGAAGAATGTTCTAGAATTTTAATATGAGATTACTTTTTGAATCTGATCATTAATATTTACCTTACTTAATCCTCCGTGGTAACAAACCACAGATTCAATGTCGAGGTCTAGGTATTTCTTCAAAGAGAGTCGAGCCTCTTTTATATTCAGTACCGTTGGGGCATGAATTCCCCCAATTATTCCGTTTACACTGTATTGTTGGTTCACTTACGATTACATGTAAAGGAGGAATATAATAATCCCGTTCCGCCTCTTCATTTCTGTAATACCACTTCTGAACTTAGACTTCTTAACCTTTTCAAGCCATGCATGATATGATACTTTTCACGACCAAAATAATCATGGAGCTCTAGGTATTGCTTATAAAGTTCATCATAAATGCTTACATTTTCCGGAATCGGAACATAGGTTTCTTCCTTAACTCTTGCCATGTTTTCGGCTGCTTCGAAAATCGTATCGTAGCCGCCATTCTCTTTACCTGAAGCAATCGCCGCATACATGGCGGCACCAAGAGCTGTGGTTTGTTTCGAATCCGCAACTTTAATTTCCCTATTGGTAATATCAGCATATATTTGCATTAGTAATCTGTTTCGTTGTGGAAGGCCACCGCTTGCGAAAATTTCATTAACCTTTACCCCTACCTCGGTAAAGTTTTCGATGATTTTTCTCGTTCCAAATGCGGTCGCTTCTAGTAAAGTTCGATAAATCTCTTCTGGTTTTGTTGCTAATGTAAGACCTACTAGTAACCCAGATAAATTGGCATCTACTAAGACAGAACGATTTCCGTTCCACCAGTCAAGGGCGATGAGTCCGGACTGTCCCGGCTTATAAGCAGATGCTCTTTCCTCTAATAACTGGTGTACACTTATACCTGCTTCTCCTGCTTGTTGGGCCACATAGCTAGGTACTGCCTGTTCTACATACCATGCAAAAGAGTCTCCAACCGCTACTTGACCAGTCTCGTAACTATAGTAACCTGGGATAATACCGTCTTCTACTATTCCACATATCCCTTCAATCACTTCTTCTTTATCGGAAATTAACATATGACAAGTAGAAGTTCCCATCGCCATGACCAGTTGACCAGGACGAACAGCCCCAACAGCTGGAACACTAGCATGAGCGTCAATAATTCCAACCGCTACGGTTGTTCCGGGTAGAAGCCCTAAACGTTGTGCCATTTCTTCTGTAAGTTCTCCTGCTTTTTGTCCAATAGATCGAACAGATCCACGCATTTTAGTTTCTAAAATATTCTCTAGGCGATCATCTAATGCTTTAAAAAACAAAGCATCTGGATACCCTTCCTCTTTATTCCAAAATGCTTTATAACCACTTGTATTACTACTACGAATAAGATTATTGGTTAATCGATACGTCACCCAATCACAGGCTTCCATGAAGAGGTCTGTTTCTTCAAAAATTCCTGGTGCTTCCCTTAAGATTTGTAGGATTTTTGGAAACATCCATTCAGATGAAGCTTTGCCTCCATATCGACTTAAAAATTTCTCTCCTCTTTCTTTTGCCAAACGTGTAAAGTCATCTGCTTCCTTTTGTGCTGCATGGTGCTTCCATAATTTCACCCAACTATGAGGATTGTCTTCCCATTGTGAATGGAAGCATAATGGATTTCCATTCTGATCTAAAGGTAAGACGGTGGAAGAAGTAAAATCAATTCCTATTCCAATTACATCTTTTGGATTAATATTCGCTAGGCGAATTACTTCAGGAACGGATTGGTAAAGCACCTCTAAATAATCTCTTGGATGTTGTAACGCCCAGTCCGTTTCAAGTCTTCTTCCATTCGGTAGTGCTTCATCTATAACTCCATGTTTGTAAGAGGTTACATGAGTGACAATTTCTTCACCCGTCACAACGTCAACTAATAACACCCTACCAGATTCCGTACCATAATCGGCTCCAATTACATATTTTTTTTCCATTCTTTTCTTCTCCTTCCACGCATTGTAAAGGGTTGCTTTTATTACGCTTTTATTTATATAAAGGACCGTAAGCTTGACAAGCGCGATAATCAGCTCCCATTAAGTCTGTCGTTCCAAACGCACTCCAAGCACTCGGACGGAAAATACGCTCCTCATCCACGTTATGCATGGAAACTGGAATGCGAAGCATAGATGCAAGAGTGAGTAAATCCCCACCAATATGTCCATAGCTTAATGAACAATGGTTTGATCCCCAATTGTACATAACAGAATAGACATCTTTGAACACACCTTCTCCAGTTAATTTAGGAACAAACCATGTTGTTGGCCATGTAGAGTTAGTTCTTTCATCCAATGCATCATGAACATCTTGAGGCAATTCAACTGTATACCCTTCTGCAAGTTGAAGAACAGGTCCCAACCCTTTCACAAGATTAATACGTGCCATTGTCACTGGCATTTCGCCACGAGTTGTGTAATCAGTCGAAAATCCCCCACCACGGAAGAAGTCAACAGCTGGACACCATTCTGTGGCTTCTAGACATTGATTCACTTCTTTTTCTGAGATTTCCCAGAACGGTTTCATTGCAGGGTGTCCGTCTTTTTGTTGCTGCCCAGTTCCATCTAAAGCCGCAGGTCCTGAGTTAATCAAATGAATGATTCCGTTTGATGCCATTCCTGTCAACTCTTTACCTGTAACTCGGTTCACCGCTTCAGAGCTCCAGTACGTGCGAACATCTGCAAAAATTTGAGCTGAATTGGTTAAAAGATGCCCAAATAACATCGTTACCCCATTTAAGGTATCATTTTCAGTTGAAATCATATAAGGTTCTCTTATCCCATTCCAATCAAAGGATGAGGACAAAATAGCTTCCATAAAATCTCCATTTGGCATAAAGTCAGTCCATGCTCGTTGCCCTTGGAAACCTGCAGCAATCGCATTACGTCCTAATGCTTCTTCACCGAAGCCCTTTTCTGATAATTTTGGATTCCCAACCATGAGATCTCTTGCAATCAGGGTCATTTTAACAACTGTTTTCCAGTCTTCTTCTTTCTGTTCCTCTGTTCTTTGTAGATGAACTGGATTGACGTTACGACCTTCTTTACAATGTTGCTTCACCCAAGTTAGTGCTTTGTTAAATTCTTCTTCATCATAAATATTCGATTGCATTCTTCGAATAAATTCACTCATATCTACATATTCGTTTCTCATGCCGAGATAATGTTGAAAAAACTCTTCATCTATAATACAACCTGCTATCCCCATAGACACAGAACCCATAGAAAGATAAGATTTTCCTCTAATGGTACTTACTACTAATGCCGCTTTCGTAAATTGTAATAACTTTTCTTGTACATCTTCAGGAATTGATGAATCAGTCATTTCTTGTACATCTCGACCATAAATACTGAAAACAGGTAACCCTTTTTGATTATGCGCTGATGAAGCTGCTGCTAAATACACTGCTCCTGGTCTTTCTGTCCCGTTAAATCCCCAAATCGCTTTTAAAGTAAGAGGATCTTGATCCATTGTTTCAGTTGGATAGCACCAAGAAGGAGTAACGGTAATCGTAATGTCAACCCCTTCCCTCTTAAATTTTTCAGTTGCTTTCGCTGCTTCAGCTACACCGCCAATTGTCGTATCAGCAATGACACATTCAACAGGAGTACCATCCGGATAACGAACCTGTTCTTGTAGAAATTTAGAAACAGCAGTTGCCATGCTCATCGTTACTTCTTCTAATGATTCACGAATGCCTCCCAGACGACCATCAATCGCTGGTCGAATTCCAATCCTCGGAAATTCTCCTATCCATCTTTTATTCTTTTGTATTGGTAAGGTTAAGTTACTAGTTTTCATTTTTTTCCTCCTGATAGAATTCTTTAAATTTATTTTTGTACTACACCAACCGTTAACAATATATTTGCATATATTCTTTGTTCACCTGTTGCAATTGCTAACTTAATATTTTCTTCTTTACACGCTTCATAGAATTCAAAACGCCCAAGCTTTTCTAAATGATCGACCGAACTAACAATCTCATTAAAATCATTAAAAATAGGCGGGGGTGTATTATCTCCTGGAACCATCACTTCTAACTTTTCAATTTTAATCATTTCATTTATTACTTTTAATACATCAGTAACAAGAGGAATCCCATGAGTTAAATTGAGATATACCTTCTCTACATATTTACTAGTATTAGAATCAATAGGATAATTCCCATCAGCAATCAAAACTTTATCACCATGGCCACATTTAGACAGCACATTTAAAATCTCTGTGTGTAAACACGCTGTTTTCAACAAGATTTTTTCACCCCTAATAATTAATAGAATTTAAAACATTCTACAGCCAATCCTAAAAGCTGACTGAATCACTAAGAATGTTTTTATATCGAGGATTTAATGCTATAATGAAATTCTATATCTTTTTTTTATTTTTCCTGCCAAGTACCGCTAATACTTGGCGGAGAACTTTTTATTTATTCGCGAAAAGAAACTATTGGCGAAAGCTCTTTTCTTATTCATATAAAACTGCTTGGATCTCTTCGTCGTCAATATTGTTTTGGTCATACCAGAAGAAACCTGTGTCAATTGATTCCTCGACCGGCTCACCTTTAGCTGCTTTTACTGCTGCTTTTACTGTTTCATAACCAATTCCAATTGGATTTTGAGTGATCGCACCAGCCATTACACCACTTTTAATTGCTTCAATTTGCAAAGCACCAGAGTCAAAACCAATAACAACTACTTCCCCATCTTTATTCAATTCTTTTACTGCATTTACTACACCAATAGCTGATCCTTCATTTGCACCATATAATCCTTTTAGATCTGGGTACGCTAACAAGATTGCTTTTGCAAGGTCAGTAGATTGTAAGTGATCACCACCACCATACTGAATATCAACAATTTCAATATTTGGGTACTTTGCTTTAATCTGTTCTACAAAACCGTCACGACGATGAACACCTGTAATACTCGTTTGGTCATGTACAATTAAGGCGATTTTACCTTCTTCATCAATAAATTCCGCCATTTTATCTGCAGCTAAAGCTGATGCTGCCTTATTATCAGTTGCTGCAGTAGATATAGGAATATCACTTTCTACACCAGAGTCAAAAGCAACGATTGGGATGTTATTATTTTGCGCTTGTTGTAAAAGTGGAATAGATGCTTGGCTGTCTAATGCAGCAAAACCAATTCCATCTGGTTTATTATCAAGAGCAGATCTAAGCATATCAATTTGTCTGTCTACATTTGATTCTGACTCAGGGCCTTCAAAAGTGATAACAGCACCATACTCTTCACCCGCTTTCTCAGCACCTTTTCTTACCGCTTGCCAAAATTGATGTTGAAATCCTTTTGAAATAATTGGAATAAACAGCTCACCTTCCCCTACCTCTACATCGCCTTGTGATGTACCTGCTCCTTCTTCTGAAGAACCACAAGCAGTAAGTGCCATGAACATAAGTGACACTAGAACCATAATAGTTAATAACTTTTTCATCTCATTCTCCCCTTTTCTCATTTTTTGTATATTTCTCCATAGGAGTTAATACCCATCTGATAATACTAAGCTTTTTTTCGACGTAAGTTATCAGCATATACCGCTAGTATAATAACGAAACCAACAACAACTGTTTGCCACTCTTGCGGAACTGAAAGAATACGCAAGCCATTCGTTAAAACACTCATAATTAAAGCTCCAATTACAGTTCCTATAATTGTTCCTTTACCTCCACTAAGAGATGTTCCACCGATAACAACAGCTGCAATCGCTTCCAATTCATACCCCATACCTAACGCTGGTTGTGCAGAGTTTAAACGTGATGCCATAATAACACCAGCTAGGCCAGTAAAAACTCCCGCTATTGTATAGATTTTAATCTTCCAACTGTCTACATTAACTCCTGATAAGCGCGTTGCTTCTTCATTACTACCCAAGGCAAAAGTATATCTACCGACAATCGTTTTAGATAAGATAAGCGCTCCTATTATGGCTGCACCGAAAAAGATTATGACTCCATTTGGTATTCCAGGAATAATTGTTCCTAGTGCAATATTGGAGAATCCAGGTGTATTCGTAAAATAAATTGGAGATGCTCCAGAAATAACAAGTGCCATACCTTTTGCAATCATCATCATTGCCAATGTAGCGATAAAAGGAGGTATTTTCATTTTTGCAATAGCTAATCCACACAATAAACCACAGAATGCACCTGTAAGTATTCCTACTAGAACTCCTAAAATCGTTGGCCCTCCAAGTGTCGTAACAAAAAGTGCAGTCATAACAGAAGAAAGTGTCATAACCGTACCAACCGATAAATCAATTCCACCGGTTGTAATGACAAAGGTTGCTCCTAATGCTAAAATCCCAATAACTGCTGTAGAAAGAAGGATACCTACAATATTAGAAAATTGTAAAAAGTTAGGAGATGCTATTGAGAAGAAAATAATTAACAAAATTAAACTTGCAAATGCTAGAAGTTGCTGAAGTGCTCCAGATTTAAAAGGCAATTTATTATTTTTCATAATTTCGGTTGTAATTGTATTCATTTCTTCCCCCCTGTTTACTTAACTAATGCTAACTCGTTGTGTAGCAAAATTCATTATAGATTCCTGTGAAGCGTTTTCAGAGCTAAGTTCACCAGTTATTCTTCCTTCACACATCACCATGACCCTATGACTCATCCGAAGGACTTCCGGTAATTCTGAAGAAATCATTATAATCGCCTTTCCTTGCTCAGCTAATTCGTTAAGGAGTTTGTATATCTCTCCTTTTGCACCTACATCTATACCTCGAGTGGGTTCATCAAAGATTAAGATATCACAGTCACGAGTTAACCATTTGGCAATAACGACTTTTTGCTGATTTCCTCCAGAAAGAAATTTTAATTGCTGGTTTATACTAGGTGTTTTCACTCCTAATTTTTGTACCATCTCTTTAGATACTTTCGCAATTTTAGAATCGTTAGCCCAACCAATTGGATTTAGAAAGTCTTTAATCGAAGCAATCGCAATATTGGTTTTCACATCCATATCAACCATTAGCCCAAAGCGTTTTCTATCTTCTGAAATGTAACCTATTCCATTTCTAACAGCATCGTTAGGAGCCTTGATTTGAACTTCTTTTCTATTAATTAAAATCTCTCCTGATGTAATAGGATCGGCACCAAAGATGGCACGAGCAACTTCGGTTCGCCCTGCCCCCATAAGCCCTGCAAAACCAAGAATTTCTCCTTTTTTTAATTCAAAATTTATATTCTTCAAAACTCTATTATTCAAGTTTTTCACTTCTAATATAACTTTGTCCGTTCCCGTCTCAATCATCGGTTTGGAGTTATCATAGATTGCTCTACCTACCATCATTTGTATAATCTTATCAATCGATATATGCTTTGTTATGACTGTATCTATGTATGATCCATCTCGCATGATGGTAATCCGATCCGTAATGCGTTTCAATTCTTCCATTCTATGAGAAATATAAACAATCCCCACGCCTTTACTCCGAAGTCTTTCAATAATTTCAAATAAAGTGTCGATCTCACTATCTGTCAATGCAGCAGTCGGTTCATCCATAATTAATATTTTCGCATTAAAAGAAAGTGCCTTTGCAATTTCAACCATTTGTTGCTTAGCAACAGTTAAATCACCAATTAATGCTTTGGGATCTAAATTAAGATTTAACTGATTAAATAATTTTTGCGTTCTCTTGTTTAGTTCATTTTCATTTAGAAGAAATTTCAGCTTACTACGAGGTTCACGACCAATAAAGATGTTCTGAGCAACTGTAAGATCAGGCATAAGGTTTAACTCTTGATGAATCATACTTATCCCTAAATCTTGTGCCATCTTCGTATCTGTAATATCAACTTTCTCACCTAGGTACGTAATTTCACCATCGTCTTTTTGGTAAATACCAGTTAAAATTTTCATTAAAGTCGATTTACCTGCGCCATTCTCACCTAAAAGGGAATGAACTTCACCAGCCTGCAATTCAAAGTTAACATCTGAAAGAGCTTGAACACCTGGGAAACCTTTTGATATCGCTTCCATTTTCAGTAATGCTTTACCCATTTTTCTCACCTTCTTTTCTTATTTAAGATAAAAAAACACAACCTTCACTATATTGATTTCTTTTTTTATTAATATTTTAGAAGAATAATTTTTTCGGTTTTTTCCATTCGCTGTTCAGCTTCCCATCTCCGTTTTCACCAAGTAGGATATGAACCTTCCCTGATCTTATCGAACAGTTTTATTATGGAAAATTTCAGGCTATATTTTCCATTCCCAATAGAGCATTCATTTACTTAACCACCTTCCATCATTTCTAGCTAATTGAACTTTTTTCATGTGTAACCAATTTAGGTTTAAATATTTCAGTAAAGGACCCTCGCTCGTTATTTAAGCGTTTCAATAAAATTTCACCTACTCTTTGTCCCATTTCATAAGGTTTTTGAACTATGGATATAATCCCAGGTGATTTTAATAATTGTGCTGCTTCAATGTCACCATATGAAGCAACAACTATATCTTTAGGCACCGAATATCCCCTCCTCGTTAGTTCGAGGAGAACACCGAATGTCATTATGTTGTTAAATGATAGAATGGCTGATGGCTTTTGAGCAAAATTAAGAAAATAATCAACTGCTTTGATTCCACCATCTTGCGTGAAGGATCCATTAAAAATATATTTCGTATCTTCTTCCATACCGTACTTTTTAAGAGCTTTACTATACCCTTCATAACGCCCCCAACCAGTACTCACGTGTAACAATCCATTTACAACCCCAATATATCGATGTCCCTTATCTAAAAGATATTTTGTTAATTCATACGTACTTTGAACGTTATCTTCTGTGACCGAATCTAATTTTTGACTTTCAATATCAAAGTCTCTATCGACCAAAACAACTGGCACACCAGCTTGATTAATTCTACTAGCCATTTCTTTACTACCATCAGCAGTCGCTAATACAATAGCATCCACCCGTTTCTCATACATTAACTGTAACAACTTCTCTTCTTTTTGGGGATTCTCATCACTACTACAAAAAATTAAGTTGTAGCCTTCTTGTTGAATGATATCTTCAATCCCTTTTGAGATTTTCATATAAAATGGATTTGATATATCAGGAATTACAATACCAATTGTATTGGTTTTATCTCGTTTTAAACTTCTAGCAATTGCATTTGGTTGGTAGTTAAGTTTTTTTATAGCTAAATAAACACGCTCTTTTATGTCATCGCTTACAAAACCACTTTGGTTTACCACTCGCGAAACTGTGGCTGTAGAAACTCCCGCTTCCAGTGCTACATCTTTAATTGTATTTTTCATCATTGTATCACCTCCTAAGTAAGCAATCGTTTACATCAAACTATTTAAAGCCTTGGTATCACTTAAGTAAGCGTTTACATTTAAAACTTTACTACATAATCTAAAATTTAACAACCTTACTTTTTTAAAAAATCAAAATATTTTTTCGAATCTTGAGATATCTCTCTTTATTTTAGGAGAAGCAAGTAATCTAAGTGGGTTCGCACACGGTAATTCTCTATTACGGCATGCGGGACTGCATTTAGTTGAAGCTTGCTCAGGGAAATGGAAAGGGCAAATTGTCCTCTCAAAACGTGGAAGATCTCGGCTACGGCGTTGCTTGTACTTAGCAACAATGAGCCTTATAGCAAACAACCCTCAGTTCAAAGTACTTCACTACAACAATGTTCACGCGAAAAAAATGAAGAAAATGAAATCGGTTATGAAACTGATTGGTAAGCTAGCAAGAATGTTAGTGGCGATGGCCCAAAGTAATGAGTCATATTGTCCTGAAAAAGTGCAACCCTTAACACCAATAGCTGCATAAGGAACCATTCTAAATACTCTTTTAGAAGGAACAAATCAAAGAAATTAGCTAGAAGTTACTATTAGTATTTTATTGAATATTGGCTTATTCGTAGAATCTCAAAGAAAGCACGGAGTACCGGATGTGTCCAACCAAAGGGCTTAGACCCGTTCACTTAGCAAAACCGGCCTCCACCCCTTGGATAGGCATGACGAAGGAATGAGAGGGCTTAGACCCGTTGAGACATGGGAGGGATAGCCTCCAGGGGCGGCGTGGAGAATACGTGCACTATATGGAAATAAGTGGAGAATTGATTATCTCCTCTATTCCCGCATGCCCTCATGTAGCCCTAACGACTAAGCCCCAGCTCTTTCTTCCACTATTGTTCTGATAAGTGGTTTGATATCCTAGGAATAAGCGAGTATTTAAGAGGGATATGTATCTAACTGAGGGAGTTGGACAATAAAAATAAGGGCTAGTAGAATAATACACAAAGAGTGAGGAGCGAATCTACTATGTCCAAAAAAAGAAGAACGTTTACCACAGAATTTAAGAAGCAAGTGGTTGCTTTATATGAGAGTGGAAAAAGCCGTCAAGAGATTGTTCATGAATATGAATTAACTGCGTCTGCATTAGACAGGTGGATTACTCAGTTTCAACAGTCTGGTTCGTTCAAAGAGAAAGACAATCGAAGCCCGGAAGAACAAGAATTGATTGAGTTAAGAAAAAGAAATAAACAGCTAGAAATGGAAGTCGATATGTTAAAGCAAGCCGCGCTGATCATGGGACGAAAATAGAAGTGATTGAAAAAAATCGACACCTCTATTCGGTATCAGCAATGTGCGAAGTCCTACAAATAGCTCGAAGTAGCTTTTATTATGAAACAGAAATAGCTGCTCAAAAAGAAAAAGAAAAGGCTAAAGAAGAACAAGAATTAAAAGAAAAAATACTAAAGATCTTTAACGAAAACCGTAAAATATATGGAACTCGCAAAATAAAAGGAAACCTTTTAAAAGCTGGTGGAGCGCATTTCCACTCTCTTAACCACCTAGATCTTGAACTTTTTGATTATATCAATTGGTACAATAACATCCGTTCGCACAGTGCCCTTGGGTATCAAAGTCCGGTAATTTATCGAAACTTACCCCTTAAAAAGATTGTTTGATTTAGTGTTGACATACCAGTATTATGGAACAACCGTTCAGAATGCTGCAGTGATCGGGGATAATTTAAATGATATGCCTATGTTTAAAGTAGCAGGAATGGGAATAGCTATGGGAAATGCAGATGAAGAGCTTATTAAAATAGCCGACTTTAAAACTTTATCAAATAAAGAATGTGGTGTGTCGTATGCTTTTCAAGAGTATATACAAGGATATTAGATACAAAAAAGCAGTCTCATTGGAAACAAGTAAGATGAAAAACTTCTTTGGTCGATGTTTCATTTATATATTAGGCCTCTTTATTTTATCTCTAGGGGTTGTTTTCATGATCAAATCAGACGTTGGGATAGCTCCATGGGATGCATTAAATGTTGCTTTATCAAAAAAATTGGACTTACAATTGGATCATGGGTGTTTATCGTTGGTGGAATCCTAATTTTTGTGAATGGCTTTATAAAAAGAAGTATCCCAAACGTATCTGGTTTTATTCCTATTCTTATTATTGGACTTTTTGTTGATATTTTGAACTTAAAGCTCCTCCAATTCCTGCAAATCGAAGATTTATTTTACCGGTGGTTTTTGTTTTTGGGAGGATTATGTATACTAACTTTTGGGATAGCCGTTTACTTACGTGCTTCTTTCCCGTCTGTTCCTAATGACGAGTTAATGCTAGCGATCACTAAGAGAACGGGATGGGGAATTAATGTTACAAAAACAATTGGAGAAGGAATAGCCTTTGGTCTTGCTTTTATTGGGATTGGGGGTGGCCCTATTGGAGTGGGAACCATTATAGTTGTACTGTGCTTGGGTTTTCTTATAGGTTTGTTTGATCAACTTTTGCATAAGGTTGGATTAACACGTTCTTTAAGCGAGGAGGATAGTTTGGAT
This sequence comes from Halalkalibacter lacteus, assembly GCF_036663595.1. Classification (NCBI taxonomy): domain Bacteria; kingdom Bacillati; phylum Bacillota; class Bacilli; order Caryophanales; family Bacillaceae; genus Halalkalibacter; species Halalkalibacter lacteus. The sequence goes on along the minus strand of NZ_JAWRVL010000019.1, from coordinate 63,982 downwards.
GAGCAATATAACAGAGATAGCAAAAAGAGCGAAAGTATCTCGAACGACTGTGTCTAGGGTATTAAATAATCAACCTTATGTGAAACCCGAAAAAAGAGATGCTGTTCTAAAGGCAATAGAGGAATTAAACTATGTCCCCAATTTAAATGCTATAAACTTATCCAGAGGAAGAACAAATGTATTTGGGGTTATCGTTCCCAAGATAAACCATCCGTTTTTTAGTAATTTGATTGAAGGTATTGGAAAAGAGTGTAATAAACATAATTATAGTTTACTTGTCCATCAAACTAATAACGATCCAAAAAAAGAGTTAGAGTTTTTTAATATGCTGAAATATAAAATGATTGATGGACTTATTTTAGGCTCGAGTATAAGTCCCGTCAGTATAATTGATGAACTCTCTTATTTTGGGAAAATCATTTCTTATGAGTTCTCCGAAAGTAAAAAGATTGCAAAAGTGTTTGTGAATCATGAATCCGGTATTAAGTTGGCAGTTGATCACTTGAAATCTCAAGGACATCAAGAAATTGGTTTGTGTATGGGAAACCCACGGAGTGGAGTAGGAGTAACCAGAAAGAAATCTTTTTTTCACCTTCAAAAAGAATACGGGTTGATTTGGAGAGATGACTGGTATTTTGATGAAAAATATACGATTGAGGACGGGATTAAAGCGGCAAAGACTATTTTGGCACAACCATCACGTCCTACTGCGATGGTTGTAGGTAGCGACCAGGTAGCTGCGGGAATTATCTATGAAGCAAAGAAACAGGGATTAAAGATTCCGCAGGAATTAGCTGTGATAGGCTTTGATAACCAGCCTATATCTAAGGTAGTAGAGCTTACAACAATCAATCAACCGATTATAGAGGTTGGTGAGACGGCAGCTAACCTATTGTATAGAATTATTCACAATCAGGAAGTTCCTTCTGTTATAACACTGAAATTAGAGCTAATTAAAAGAAAATCAGCATAAATCAGGGGCTTGATCCAAAAGGTAAATGTCTTTTAGGATCAGCCCCTTTCTGTTTAAGCCATAACTAATTCTGGTAACAAGCTGAAACAAATAGGCACATGAAAACCCAAAGCTTTTTCTAATGCCCGCTTTGCGCAGGTGTTTCGATAGTTGTAATTCAGAAAATAAAGCTGAACGTTCATTTGGTAGTTGCTCATTTGAGTCTTTTTCAATTATCATAGAGAAGGCACCTCTTCTGTGGTAATGGTTTCTAGTCAATTCCACTATACCAAAGAATGAGGTGCTTTTTCTTGTTTAAAGGCAGTCGTCAAGCAATGAAGTTGATCGTGCTTAAAGCTTTGATAGAACTAATACAAGGTCAGTTTTCAAGGTTCGAAAATTGAGTTATAATAATTAAAAGATTTTAATTTTCGAGAAAAGATATGATCAAGTTATATACTTCTTCTGTTTCTACTTCTTCAGGAAAAGAAGATAAAAAGCCATGTATTGTCCCACTAATTTGTCTATGTTGGACAAAGTTACCAGCTTGGAACAGTTTTTTGGCATAAGCAATTCCTTCATCTCTTAATACATCATATTGAGCTGTAATCACTAGTGCACCTGGCAAGTTACTTAAATCTGCAGCTCTGATTGGGGATGCATAAGGATGTAACTTATTTTCATCTTCTCCAATATAGTAATTCCAAAACTGAGCCATTTCTCCATTTGTAAGTCCATATCCTTTAGCATTTTCATTATAAGAGGCGTAAATAGAATCATGTTCCAACGAATAATAGTCAGTAACTGGATATATAAGAACTTGTTTAGCGATATATGGCCCTTTTCTGTCCCTACACATTTGTCCCACTACAGTAGCCAGATTACCCCCAGCACTATCACCACCTATGAAAATTTGTTTACCCACTCCATCTAACATTTCCACATGCTCTGAAACCCATTTTGTTACAGAGTAACAATCCTCAGGTGCAGCTGGAAAGGGATGTTCAGGAGCTAATCGGTAATCGACAGAGATCACTTTAACCCCTCCCCTATAGGCTAACTTACGGCAAACTAAATCATGAGAATCTAAACCACCTTTTACAAATCCTCCACCATGAAAAAACACAAACAAGTTATAAGGCCCTTCAATATTGGGTGTATATACTCTAATTAGAGTATTCGTTTTATTCTTAATAGAAAGATCATCAACTTTTTGTAAAGGATAATTAAAACCTTTCAGATCTCTTTGTTGAAATCGATCTCTATCTTTTTTTAATTCTTCCATATCTGATATATCAACCCTTGCTACTTCTTCTAAATGGGCTTTAACATGTGGTCTCAGTGTCATCTAATTACCTTCTCTCTATCGGTTTATATAACTACAACGTAATAGGAACTCCACTTTATTCTACAAAGCGGAGTCTCTATTACTGCTATCTAGTTAGACCAATTGTCTATAATTGATTGGGCATCATCGTTTAGAAAGACTTTTGCTTCCGCTTTTATAAATTCATCCATCGCTTCATTGTTAAGATGCTTTATAAAATCCGACATATGTTTAATTCCTTGAGTGTCACGATCTGCATCATAGTAATGTTGTGCTTGTTTCAACCGCTCTTTCAATTGCACATACAGTGGATGACTAAGCACTTCTGCATCTTGATAATAATATTCTAGTGTTTGCTCGATTAACGGTATCGTAGCTTTGATCGTTATTTCAAGTGAATCTGAAGTAACTATGTTTCCATTAAATGTGACATTAACCCATACTTTAAAAGATCTGACATCATTCAATCCTTCTGCCAATGTAAGTTCTCCGTTATCATTGATAAAAACAATGTCAGAATTTGTTGTTAAATATTCAATCTCCATATCATCAAAATTTGCGTCTGTTCCGTCAGTCATTATCCCGGCTAAATTCAAAGGTATTGTTTCTCCAGGATTTATAGTAGTGCGTTCTGAATTTAGTGTAACTTCAGCGAGATCTACTACCTGTTCTCCAAAGAGATTTAACACTTCCTCAGATGAAAGTGAGGTTCTATATACACTGATAACATCTAGGCTCCCATTAAAGTATTCCGTTCCATTCGGGCTTCTTCCGATTGAATCTGGCTCACTCGTTGTTCCTCTAATATAGGTGTCACTACCAAAGTTAACAGCACCACCGCTTGGTGTTTGTTCCTGCCCATTAATATATAGTCTAATATCATTATTCTTATAATCCATTACACCCACAACATGATTCCACTCTCCAACAATAAACGAATCAAGAGAATATTCATACTTGTTGTAAGCATCAGCGGATTGACTTCTACCCGACATTTGAATCGTATTTTGGTTTCCTCTTACAGTTAACTCTACTCCAGCACGTCCACCATCAATTCTAGTTCCGAAAATCTTCATTCCGGTAGGTTTAATGGAATCCATTTTCACCCAACTAGCTACTGTAACACCACTTGCACCATCTAAATATGGTCCAACTGTATGCTCCAAATCTACATAATCATCTATTCCATTAAATCGTAGTGCGTGTTCTTCATAACCGGGTGCCCAAGAAGCACCATGGATCACGCCATAGTTATCATATCCTGATTCATCGCCAGCATTATTTCCACTCCCCTCATTAAATAACCAATGTCCGACTAAATCATTCAGCTCCCCCTCAGGTTGTGACTCTCTTGGCGGCTGAGGTTCTTCTTCTTTTGAAGTCGTTCGGTAGATTTTTATGTCATCAAGCATTCCTGTAAAGTATTCGGTCTCATTAGGACCTCTCCCAATATAGTCATGCTGAGATGTGGTTCCACGAACAAACTTATTACTACCAAAGTTGATTGTTGTACCTGGAATAGCCGTTTGTTCTACTCCATTAATTAACAATCTAATCTCATTGTTTTTAAAATCTAGTATACTTTCAATATGGTTCCATTCACCAAAATTAAATTGTTCTAATGAGTATTCGTGTTTGTTATATGCATCACTGGATTGACTTCTGCCTGCAACTTGAATCGTATTTAATTTGCCTCGAATATTGAGCTCCACACCTGCTCTACCACCATCAATTCTACTACCAAATATCTTCATTCCTGTTTTTGCTTCAAGAGAATCTAGTTTTATCCATCCTTCAACAGTGATACTTGATGCACCATCCAAGTAAGGCCCCACTGTATGCTCTAAATCTATATAATCGTTAAATCCATCAAATTGAAGAGCGCTTCCCTCATAGCCATCATCTATCCATGAAGCACCTTTGATAACACCATAATTGTCATATCCCGAATCATCATTGGCTATATGACCATTTCCTTCATTGAATGACCAATGACCGATCAAATCATTAATTTCGCCTACAGGGTTAGGCTCTCTTGGTGCAGGTTGATTCTCGCTATAGTTATTCTCGAGGTAATACATACGTCCATCCTCGGCACCAACTAAAAGATCCGGAACACCATTATCATTCCAATCAACAATTGTTGGGGAGGTCGTATGTCCTGCTAAAACACCTTCTGTAACTTGACCCATATTTCTAAAAAGGAATGGTTCCTCTTCTGTTCCAACATTAAGGAGTAAATTGATATTTGGACGACCATTCACAAGTAAATCCAGTTTCCCGTCACCGTTCCAGTCAACGATTGTAAACTTCCTACGTCCACTAGAACCAGCTTCTTCATAGTTCATTTGAATAGGTCCTTTTGGTTCCATAACCGCATAACCGAATTTATCGAATTTGGAGGAACCTTCTTCACCTATGAAAATTCGTTCGCCAGGAAGCAGTTTCAATTGACCATCTATCTCTTGACGTTCAAAAAATGCAAGGTAACCTTCATGATCCAGCATAATCAAATCATTTAATCCATCCTCATTTAAATCCATTACGTATGGCGTTGTCCGCCATTGTGTTACCAAGCTCTTTCCTTCTGGATCCCACCAATTCCATTCAGGTTTGGGTGCATCTCCTTCCCATTCCACTTCAATCGGTTGGGCTGCTGCTAACACAGGATTCTTACGTGTTCCGACATTTTCATACCAATGTACTTTCCCCCATATATCGTTAGCAATTATATCCGGCAGTCCATCGTGATTCCAATCTGCTACTTTCACGACAGTATATCCCCATTTAGCCTCCGCCGGCCCTTGTATGGATCCGTTTTCACCTGCTTGAATGCGTATCTCTTCTCCACCAGCTTCAAGATATACTGGCTCTGCCCATGTTGGGCTTGCCCCACCACTCAGATTTTTAACAAAACTAATTCTTCCTGCTGTATCACCGACAATTAAGTCCTCGATTCCATCGCCATCCCAGTCATAACTATCCGGTGTGGCTAATAAGTTTACTTTCAAAGTATCTGCTTGTTGCTGGAAAAAGTATGGTTCCTCAAATACAGGCATTCCATTGACAACTTCCCCTGTATTTTCAACTAATGCAACTCTTCCATCTTCCTGTCCGACAATCAAATCCATATGACCATTCTTTGTCCAATCAATAGCAGAAACAACAAGCATTTGTAAATCCATTGTTATGGTACCATTATTGTTTTCAAGATACTTTCCCTCATCATAGACTGGTTCAGTTCTAGTTCCTATATTTTCAAAGAACGTTAGTTTATCTAAATGTTCACCCGTAATAATATCTAGCTTCCCATTACCATTAAAATCAGCAACAACAGGCGATGGTTTACCATATACATCAATTGGATTACCACCTGCCTCTATTTTCACCGGGTCACTATAGTCAGGATCTTCGGTAGTTCCTAGGTTTTCAATGTAATAAACATAGCCATGCAGTGGACCATTTGTCCATTCACCATTTTCATCAAAGGCATTATCCCATCCGTAATCATCCCAGTCCCCTACTCCAACAATTAAATCTTGTACTCCATTACCGTTATAGTCTACAAAACTCCATTGATTACCGCGAAGAAATCCTTCGGAAACGTGCACTACTCCTTCAAAAGGGATCGCTTCACTAGGATAAAGACCTGTTTCTTTCACATTTGGATACACTCTGCCTGGCGTTGTCACAATCGGTTCACCGTCAACATAGGAAATCGTTACATTATCCAATCCATGACTGATTCGAACTGGCTCTTTAAAAACAGGATGTTTCACATCTCCACTTATATTTTCAAAAAAATACAATCCGTTAAAAGGCTTATCAATTCCTGAGACGAGTAAATCCAAATGTCCATTGCCGTTATAGTCCATTGGTAATGGATGAGCCCAAGCACCAATGCCTAAATCTACAACAAGTCCTGGATTATTGTATTCAATTCGTTCTAGCATAGGAACGCTTTCAATATCCTTCTCCTCTCCATTTATTCTGTCTGTTCCTTGCCCTACTGAGAATAATAAACATAACAACAAAATAGTGGGTACAAATCGAATAGTTTTTCCCATCACATTTCTAACTCCCTTCAATTTTTCACTAGAATATGAATGCTCCTAAACCCCTTTACACCTCCTTTTATTTGTCACAGAGTAGTCTTCTTAGCCCTAAGGATCTCTGAATAAATCTTGTATGGTTAACCCTAAAGTAAAGGGGAGATAATCGTAATTCAAAATATTTAGAATATTCAGAAATAATAGCGAGCAGTTTTTAGGAGATAATTTTCTGCTTTATACATTTCATCTCCCTATGGTACGGATACGGTGATAAGAAACTGAACATTTTCATTTGTAAATAACGAGTAATAAGTATAAAGGGGTTAACAACTAGGATGAGATTACGAATCTATTAACCTTTCGTTGTATATACCATTCTATTAATCGTTCAACCCCTTGATAATCTACTTCTTTTTCTTTTGTGAATGGAATGACCATAGTTGTGCAAATTTCGTTAGAAATTACATTGTCCAACTATGAATCTCTCGTTTTGTTTTAATTTCCAAACGCGTGGTCTAATTCCACCGTCTTTAGACGGTATACGCTTTTAGCCTTATACTTCGATGTCCATACTTAAGGTGTGAGGTGAAAGTATGGACGGATATAAGAAGAATAGTCATGCAGTTTTTGACATCAAGTTTCATGTAATCTGGGTTACAAAATATAGATATAAGGTGTTACGTGGTCCGATTGCCGTAAGAACGCGAGAATTAATCAGGCAAGGATGCGAAGCAAGAGGCATCACAATCTTGCAAGGAAGTGTTGGAAAAGATCACATCCACTTATTGCTATCATGTCCACCGAGTCTTGCTCCAAGTAAAATCATGCAGTACCTAAAAGGGAGATCATCAAGGCTTCTCCAGTATCAATTTCCCGAATTGAAAAAAATATTGGGGCCAGCACTTATGGGAAAGGGGCTATTTTTGTGCCACAGTAGGAACAGTAGATGAAGAGACAATAAGAAATTATATTGCAAACCAATTCAATGAAGAAAAGAACGACATATTCACGATAGAAGAGTGAGTTTAGTCAAATTTTAGTGTGGTTAAGCATATAGGCCTTTAAGATGACTTCAGTCTTAAGAAACGACTTTAGTCGTAGACATTTTATGTCCAAATCCGCCTGCTTTAGCAGGTGGTCGTTTAATATCCGAACAATTTCGGTAAAAATGTTGAGACTGCCGGTACATATGTAACGATTCCGAGCACTACCAACATTACAAGAATCATTGGAATAATTTCCTTCATAATTTTATTTAATGCAATACCAGATATTCCAGAAACCACAAATAATAACATTCCGAATGGCGGTGTCGATAGCCCAATCATCATGTTTAATACAATTAGGACTCCAAAATGAACAGGATCAACCCCCATTTCCTGAACTAATGGTAATACTACTGGGATAAATACCAAAGTCATGATCATCGTATCTATAAACATACCCATTATTAGGAAAAATAGATTTATAATCAACAAGAAAATAATTACGTTATCTGTAAAACCAAGGATTAAACCTGAAATCATTGCTGGCACTTGTTCGTAAGCAAATATATAAGAAAAACAAAATGCGGCCCCGGCTATTAATCCAATACTACCAGATGTTTTTGCAGTATCAGCAAGTACTTCAACTAGCTGTTTAAATCCAAAGGAGCGATATACAAAAAGAGAAATTAGAATTGCATATAATACCGCCACCGCTCCTGCTTCAGTAGGTGTCATAATGCCACTGTAAATACCCAATAAAATAATGACAGGGGTAAACAATGCAGGTATAGCTCTAAATGAATAAATTAAAAACTCTTTCATTTTAGGCCGATCTCCTGCTGGGTAATTTCTTACTCTAGCAATGACTACAATATAAACCATAAGTGCTACCCCAATTAGTAGCCCTGGTATGATTCCCGCTAGAAATAATGCACCAATTGAAGCACCAGATAACATCGCATAGATTACTAATGGGATACTCGGAGGGAATATTGGACCAATCGTGGATGAAGCAGCCGTTATCGCAGCACTAAATCCATCATCATACCCTTTTTTCCTCATGGCTTCTATTTCCATTTTCCCAAGGCCAGCTGCATCTGCAATGGCAGACCCAGTCATACCAGAGAATATACAAGAAGCTACTACATTAACATGTCCCAACCCACCCTTGTATCTTCCTACTAATGAATTTGCAAAAGTAAATATTCGGTCCGTCACCATGCCTGAGTTCATAACGTTTGCAGCTAAAATAAATAGTGGAACTACTAAAATAACATAGGAGCTTTCTAAATTTGTTAGCATTATTTCTGATACTTGGCTGACATCTCGACCATTTGCTAAAAAGTAGAAGACAGAGCTAATGATCATTCCTATAGATACAGGCATTTTAAGAATAAAACTCACTATAAAGATAACTATAGTTACTATAAATATTCCATCCATATAACTACCCTCCTACTCTACGTGATTCCCTTTAAACTGATTAATGATATTACTAATATCTTTTATCATTTGGGTTACAGAATATATGACTAAGGAAATAATTAATATTAAAAATGGGGCATAAGCAAAGTTCATCGGAATTCTTAACACATGAGAATTTTGTGTGGACAGAAAATCAAGATATTCATAAACTGGAACGATTAAGAACGTTAACAATATAATTAACAGGATATTTACTACAATTCTAGAATATCGTTTCCATTTATCGTTAAACAAATCATAGATCACACCAAAGTCTACGTGATCGGAAGTTCTTTTCGCATAAGAAGACCCAAGTAAGACTGTCCATATAAATGCTATTGTTGTGACTTCATATGTCCATGTAACGGGGTCTTTCAATATATATCTGCTAAATATTTGAATAATGAAAGCGATAAGCATAATCGATAGAGTAATAGTTGGAATATACACTTCTATTAAATTACGAAGGAAATTCGCACTACTTTTAAGGTTTCTCATCTAGATCTTGATACCTCCTTTTATGACTGGGAAGCCTTTTTAAAAAAGGCTTCCCAATAACATAAATTACTCAGCCATTTCTTTTATTCGATCAAATAAATCCATGTCCCACGTTGAAGACATTTCTTCGCTATCTAAATACTGTTGTTGAACATGCTCACTAAATGCTTGAACATCTGGTTCAATAATCTCTAGACCTTCTCCTTTAAGAAAGTCAATAACTTCTTGTTCAGCTGTTAAGTTCGTTTGATCTACGAATTCTCTAGCTTCTTCAACTGCTTCCATCATTTTACCCTGTAATTCCTCTCCCATTTCCACCCATACATCTTCATTAATTGTAGGCCAAACGGAAGCCACGATATGATTCGTTAAGGAAACATAATCCGTTACTTCATAAAAAGAAGCATTTTTAACAGTGGGAAGTGGATTATCTTGAGCATCAACTGTCCCTGTATTTAAGGCCATATATAGTTCAGAAAAGTCAACAGGAGTAGCAGTAGCACCCATTGCCTTGCCTACAAACAACCAAGTTGGACTTCCTGGCATTCTTAGAGTAACACCTTTCATATCTTCCGGAGTTCTTATTTCTTTCCCAATATCCCGATAGTTAATATGTCTTGCACCAAGATAAAATGCACCTAATGGACGAATACCCAACTCCTCAGCAATTTGATCAAATACATCTTCACCAATTTCACCATTTAATACACTTGTCATATGATCGTAATCCTCATACAAGTAAGCAGATGTAAACATGGAGAGAAATGATAACTCCTCAGCCAACCATTCGGCACCCGTATAAGCCATTTCCAGATGACCTCTCCTAAGAGCATTGCTTTCATTTTCCTGAGTATATAAAGAACCTGAATGGTGTATATTCACAGTAACTTGACCATCGGTCTTTTCTTCTATAGAATTTTTAAGTACATATAGTCCTTCTGTATGTGCATCATTAGGGACACTAGCTGTAGAAAAATTCAACTCAAAGGTTTTATCTTCAGGTTCAGCCTCCACCTCATTATTACTGTTGTCATTGTTTTCTTCCGTTTCGTTTTTGGCATTTGTTGATGATTCAGATGATCCCCCACTACAACCTGCTAGAACTATGCAGAAAGTAAGTAATAGTGCTAAAAACAGAAACATTTTTTTGCTTTTTAACATTTAAATCTCCCCTTTTCAATTTTAATTTCTTGAAAATATTATTGCTCCTTACAACATTGAAAAATATATTCTTTAGAATATTGTTTTGATAAGGCATGTAATTGCTGTAATTCTAACTTGTAATTTAACGTTAAATTAGCTTTATTCTGAACACGACTATTATAGTTAATGTTCACACCATCTAAATGAATATAGTACTTCGCATTTGTTGGATACATTTGCTGTTCAAACACAGACGCCACTCCTAGAAAGTCTTGAAGTTTTCTAGCCTTTTCGGGTTCATCAGACCAATGTTTCATTAGCCATACATATAGGTCAGGGTGAAAATTAGCCATTATCCCGCTATAGCCCGCAACACCCAACTTAAGAGATTCCAATAGTGTCGTCGAATTCGCGTTGTAAATTTTAAGATCTGTTTGTTGAACAGCGTTTAGTTTTTCCTTGATCTTTTCAATATTACAGCTAGTCTCCTTAATAAAATGAAAGCGATTCGTAGAAGCTACCCATTTTAACGTATCAGCAGGTATTAAACGATGATAAGGAGATGGACATTCATATAAACCAAATTCTATATCCGGTACTTGACTAAGAACATATTCTAGATTTTGCTTCCATACTGTTTCTGATTCAGCTTGATGAGCCAAACGATTAGCTAATAATACGACAGTAGTGACCCCTGTTTGAGACATTGCCTTTATTTCTTCTACTTGACCAGTTAATGAATCAGAAAAGTTACCTCCAGCAATGACAGGAACGTTTCCATTTACTTTCTTGCAGATAAACTCTGCTAATTGCACTCTTTCCTTCACCGATAATTGAAAGGATTCACTAGATTGACAAACCGCAAATAATCCATCGACTCCTCTTTCTAAATACCATTTAATTAAATTTTCAACACCAGCATAATCAATTTCATTTGTCTCTGTAAATGGAGTGATTAATGTGGGCCACACACCATTAGGAATTAATTTCGACATCATATCTCTCCTCTATTATTACTACAATGATTGCTTCACGATATTTTCTCCGCCTCGAGTACCTGTATATGTCTTCTTTTGATCAACCAGCCAATTCATTAGTTGAAACAATAGCTCTGTTTTTCTACTTATCACCTTCATTTCAATATTGTTAAATATAATGTATGCGCTTTCAAAATAAATAAAAAACTAAGGTCATCTGTGAAAAGAACTTTGAATGAAGAAAAGGATCCAAGCAAAAACTCTTGTCTTTCTTATTATGGTATTCCGTGTTATAATCCATATATATGAACTTAATGTATATATATGGATTATAATTTACATGTTAACTTCATTTGAATAATCTGTCAATTGTTATTTTCAAATTTTTCTATAAATGAAATTTAATATTCTTGAATATAAAACAAAACAAAAATTTAACTGAAAAGGTGAATTATTATGAATAATACGTTGTCTAAAGCAATTATGATGTTAGAGCTACTCTCAGAAAACCCTAATATTAGTAGCGCTGAAATTTCTGAAAAAATGAATATCCCTAGAAGTAGTACACATCTCATTTTAAAAACCCTTCACCATTATCAACTGGTGAAGAGGGATAATTTAACAAAAAAATTCACTTTAGGTATTAAACTTATTGAGCTAGGCAATCTAGCACAATTAGAATTAGATCTTTGTCGGATTGCTAGTCCATATTTAAAAGGATTAAATGAACTCACTAATGAAACAATACACCTTGGTATAATTAGTAAAGATGCTGTTATGTATGTTGATTGTATTGAGTCACAACAACGACTTCGAACCCACTCAGTTATTGGGGTTCAAGCCCCTCTGCATTGTACAGGGGTAGGAAAAGCTATGATGGCCTTTCTTCCCGAGCAAGAAATTGACCGAATTATAAATAAAAAGGGACTACAGAAAAAAACGGCCCAGACCATTACAACGCGTGAGCTTATGTTAAAAGAATTGGCTAGCATTCGACATAGAGGATATTCTATTGACAATATGGAACATGAGGAAAATATAGTTTGTGTTGCTACACCTGTTAGGAATTCTAATGGGGAGGCTTTTGCATCCATAAGTATTTCTGGTCCTGCCTTTAGGCTCCCTGAAGAAAGATTGAATGGGGAACTAGCGGAAACAATTAAAAATACTGCAAAAGAAATTTCTGCTAAAATGGGATATAGAGGTTAACAGAGATACCTTCTGTAAGTCGTACAATAGACTGTTCTTCCTTTCCAATCAGTCTGTTGTGCTTCCGCCTAAGAGGAAGAAATTTTAATTTTTTTGATATGATAAAAGAAACTATCATCAGTGTTTTTCAGTTTTTATTACTCTGAAAAGGCTTCACAATATGCTCAACAACCATCTTGACGAATGATGCCATCTCGCTTATAAGTATCGAAAAAAACCATATCACCTGGCTGAAAGCTCCTGTTCAAAAAGGGGTGTTGAACGAATTGCGGCAACAATAGAGGCAACCATACTAGCAATTACTCTCTTTGCAAAATCACAGGAAAGTAACAAAAACTCACATTCGAAAATGTAAAGAATATCGAACATTTTAAAAAGAGCCAGTGGATATTATACATTATCCACTGGCTCGAAATTCAAGTTTATTTAAGTCTGTGATCACACCCGAAATCGTGTTTCATTCATTACTAATCATTATTTACTTCATAAAGTGCATCTTTTAACGTCTGAATTAGAAAGGTTAGATCTTCCTCTTCAATAGTTAAAGGCGGAGCTAACGTTAATACGTTATTATAGCCCGCAACAGTAGCCCCATTCTTCCCAATAATAACTCCCTTTTGTTTACATGAAGCAATCACTTGATTTACAATGCTTACATCAATTGGGACCTCCGTTTCTTTATCGGCTACAAGTTCTATTCCAATAAGTAGACCTTTGCCGCCACGTACGTCACCAACAAAAGGGTGGTTTTGTAAAAAGTTTCTCCTAAGATCCAGCCCATCTTCTTTTGGTGTTAAGGAAGTATCTTTTAACCTCCATTCAACATGTACCTTGTTACTCGTTTCTTCCTTAAAATTGTTAAATAAAGCATCCAATGAATTAGTCCAAAGAAACTTTTGTTCCATAGGAGAGTTCCTAAGCTTAAAGATGGCATGTCTTACATCTTCATGAACATGTTTTACTGTTTTTTTGACATTTTGAAATAAGTCGAAATTCTTCAGGTGACTTTCATTTTTCTCCAATTTATTAATCTTAACAGACAATAGAAAAAGCGACTGAGCAATACTATCATGTAACTCACGCTACTGTTTAATAAGTAAGTAACGGGTAGCTTTTCTTAAGTTGCGAATAGCTACAAGCTGATTTTCGATCCGTATGCCAATAGATCATAACCCCATGTCTCTTATAACGAGGATGCCACTCGGTGAGAAGGTTTTGATCATAAGATCCAAAGTGGGAAACCGTTCAACATCGACTCCTTCTCAGTTTATTGGGATTAGGAACGAATACCGGCTTAAAGGCTGTCTTTAATAATCTTCCTAATTGTTGAAGAGCTAACAATCGGATATAGGGTATCTTGAATGATTCCATCTGGATGATCAACCATGGCTTTTAATAAGTTGACAATATGTTGAATCTTCCCCTGAACTCTTTCCAATTCTTCAACTGCTTCTTTGCGGGTTGTATTCTTGGCTTTATTTCCGAACTTGAGAGTAATTTCATCTAAAAGATCAGCTAAATAGTCGATAACTTCAGCTTGGCGATGCCAAAATAAGGTGGCAAGTAGGGTATAGCGAATGTGGGTTGGATGTGCACGTAATTCCGTTACTGTCTCAGTAGCTGCACGAAGTCGATATTTCTTTATTAATTTTGGAGTCATATGATGAAACAAATGATCAGGAATTTGAAGGTGTCGTATAGCTAACAGTTTTTTGACTTCCGTTTCCATCGTTTTTACACTTGGTTTACGAGGAGAAGTTAATAGTTGACGAAAAGTTAAAATATCGTTTACTTCTTTTTCTTTATCTTCTTTAGATTCTTCATCAGATTGGGATTCAAGTAAGGCATCTAATCGAGCAAATGTCTTAGCAGATAATAGCTGATATGTTGTTTGATACAAGTTCTTTTCAAAAGTATCAATGGCAGAGTCAATCAATCGATTCAAGCTCCCAATAGAAGGAGGTTCAACTTTCCATTTACGAAAGAGACTGTATGCTTGATTTTTTAAATAGTATGTATCATGTGTAAACTGAACTTGTTCTTCTAACCATTGTCCAAAACGCTCATTATCTGTAAGTGTAAGTTCTTGGAAACTAAAAAAACCCCTTATATTTTTTCGATGTCGAGTATAAGTCTTTTCTTTTCCATCCCAACTATATTCGTCAAATCGATCAGGCGAAGTGCCTAATTGTTTAGCTATGTATTCGATCATTGTTTTAGGAATATCTTGTTTCTTACTCGGAAATTTAGCTTCCTGTTGGAAATATTTTAGTAACACAGCAAAGCCCAAACGATTCACTTCTGTTTTATTCCCCATAGATAAATGTAGTTCATTTGGCATTAACATAAAGTTTGCTAAAATCTCGTCTTCAGTCCAATTTTTCTTCATTGGTTCTCCCTCTTTTTAAATAGTATAATTTCAAACATAGAGAACCATCAAGATAACTAAGAAATCAGTATAACTTTTTTCCTTTTATTGGGATCTGTGTGACAGACTAGAGCAGCAACCCTGTGACTAGGCGTAATACGATGTATAAACCTAACATTTTTTGTGTAAAGTAAACTTGAAATTCATCAATGGAGGGTTACCAATGATTAAACAAAGAGCTCAAGAAATTGCAACATCACCAGTAATGGCAAATGTCACCTATAATCAAGACCCTGTGTACATTCAATCAGTTAGTGAGGAACATGAAACAGCTAGAATCTTTCCATTATCAAATCCACAGGATGAAAAAGAAGTCAATTTATCTAGTCTGATTGAACACTAACAATCAAAAACGAGTATTTCTTACGGTCTATTGGTATAGAGATATCTTTTTTTTGTCATCCTCTAAAAAAGCAAAAGGCCGCTAGTAGCAGCCTTTTGCTTCATGAATTATCAATCACTTGTGATATTTCCTCATTAGCAAAATGCTCGTTAGCTTTCTCTATCTCCCTATGTTTATCTACTGAGTCACCTGCATAACGATCAACTGTATGAGAAGAGGGTGTTCGATCTAACTCCGTACGCCCCTCCAGCTCACCTGCTGTATTTGCTTTTGTTGGCATAACAAACTGACTTTTACGCTCTTTTTTCATTAGAATCACCTCATATAGTAGGCTTTGTCTAATGTTCATTCAATATTCATCAATAAAAAATTGAAAACGCTCAGGATTCAATTTTCCCAAGCGTTTTTGCATTTAATCCTTCATCCTTCCTTAGAAACGAGCAGATGTTGTATCATCCTTTGCTTCATCCTTAGTTCGTTTAGAATCAATCCTCGCCCACAATGTCACGATCGCTGGCCCTGATGAACCATAACGGTTGTTCCTTTATCAACATAAGCCGGAAGTAATTTTTTGACCGTAATTCCAAGTGCAATCGGAATAATAATAACTTTTATAATGGAAACAAACATGGCGCTTGCATCAACTGGCAACCATCTTTTTATAATTTTTTCATTATTTTACATATGGTAACATTTCTAACTAACTCAACTTTCGCACACTGAAATAGGCAGGTAGACCTTGATGTAGTTAGGTAAGCCTGCAATCCATTGTTGTAGTTGACATTGAATTAACTTTTGAATCTTTTTGTTACTTTCTTTTAGGACATCTTGAAGAAGCTCGATTAGCTGCCCAAGTGCAACAGCCCAATCAAGATCACTGATTTCATCACATAATTCATAGAATAGACCGCCTAATGTTCTTTGGTCTGTGCTACAACGGTTCTGCCAAGAGAGTACAATGTATCTAGTAAACACAATCGTGGTATGACAAATCAAGGAGTCATAAGAACGACCTTGAAACTCCTTTTGTAGCTTTAATAATGACTTTGTTGTTTTGAAAAAGACTTCAATGTCCCAGCGAATTCCATAGATACGAATGATTTCTTGTTCACTTAAACAACAATCTGTACTTAAAATAGCCAACCATTCGCTCTTTTTATTACGATTGCGGACAAAGACAATTTTGACAGGAACCCCATTCGCTTGTGTGGTATGAATCGAACGAAGAATTCCTTCTTACCCTGGATAGGAGTGGCTAAGTGATACAGTTCTTTTAGACCGAACTTCTTTCCTTGGATAAGATAACGTTGCTTTAAGTTTTTCACCATGCCAATGACATCAAGACCTTGATCCTTGATCTCTTTAATAAGCGGCTGATGTGTAAACCAAGTATCCATCAGAACATAAGAGGCTTCAATTCCCGAGTTCATGGCACGCTGGACCATCGATGGAATTTGTTCAGGTGCAGATTGTAATGCTTCGACACGTCGCTTATAACCAGAACTGCGTTTATCAATTTTATCTGATATTCCATTGATGACACTGTTTTTAGAGCTTAATAAAGAAAAGTCTACAGGCATAAATGTTGTACCATCTGACCAACCAAGAGTAAGCATGCGAAAGCCTTTGTAAAAACGCATTTTTTGAGAAGCATGGTCAAAACAACGCGCAAGGAGTTCAACCGATTTACTCCGATTTTTATCATAGGAAGAATCGTCAACAATCAGTACTTTGATACGCTCATGATTCGTAAGTTTACTCACTTTTTCAATCGAGTGTGCGCTTAATAAATGTAGAAATCTTCTCCATGAATAAGTAGAACGGTTTAAGAAACGGTAGACCGCGTCTTTAGCTGGAATATCCGTAGATTTCTTGCTTTCAAGTGTACGAAACCAGTTTTTGTTTTCAAAGATCAAACAAAAAATGAGTTGAAATAAATAAGCACAGGTAAAGCCAAAAGATTTGGTAATTCCAGCTTTCCTAAGATGTTTCAAAACTTTTAGTTCTTTAAATGTAGATTTTAATTCATTTGGTAGTTGCTTAGTTTGGTCATTATTCGCTATCATATAGAGGACACCTCTTCTGTATGGAATGTTTGATTCTCGACAAATCAACTATACCAAACGGATGGGTGTTTTTTATGCAAATTTTTCGTGTCAATGAAAGTATTTCAATGACGTCAGCAACTACTGTTGGTTGAGCTTATTGAACTTTTTTTGGTGCGAAAGTTGAGTAACTAATATAGAAAATCCTTTTTTAGCTCCGCATATGTAAAGAGGCTGCCTCACGAAGGTTTTCTCTTTAACTTCACGTCTTGTCCGTGTTTTTACAGAATAACCTTTCGTTAAACAGCCTCTTGCTATATTTCTTTATTTAACTTTAATATTATGACCTTCAACAGATACGTTGATGGAATCTACTTTTTCTTTATTGTTTATGATCAATGTTGTAATTTGATCTTCGATATGTTCTTGAATAGCACGGCGTAATGGACATGCACCGAATGCTTGGTGGTACCCCAGTTCAGCAAGCTTTTCTTTTGCCTCTACTGTTATTTCCATTGATAAACCTTGTTCTTTTAACGTACTTCGTAAATCTTCAAGCATAATATCGATAATCTTGATTAAATCAGCTTTTTCTAAATAATTGAACTCAATAATCGAATCAATGCGGTTTAGAAATTCAGGTTTAAAGTAATCTCTTAAACTTTCAAGAACACCCTGTGTAGCAAGTACACTTTCACCTTCTGTTTCATTAAAACCGATTGCAGCTAATTTGCTCTCATTCACGCCTGCATTTGATGTCATGATAATAACCGTTTCATTGAAGTTTACTACTCTTCCTTGGTTATCGGTTAAGCGTCCATCTTCCATAATTTGCAGGAACATATTTAAGACATCAGGATGTGCTTTTTCGACCTCATCTAAAAGAATAATTGAGTACGGATTTCTGCGTACTTGCTCAGTTAATTGGCCAGCTTCGTCGTGACCTACATATCCAGGAGGGGACCCAATTAGTTTCGAAACTGAGTGCTTTTCCATGTATTCACTCATATCAAGACGAATCATGGAATCCTTGCTTCCGAATAATTCTGCTGCAAGTGTTTTTGTTAACTCTGTTTTCCCTGTTCCTGTTGAACCAACAAATAGGAAGGAAGCCGTTGGACGCGCTTTTGGTTTTAGTCCTACACGAGCACGTAGGATTGCTTTTGCAACTTTTTCAATCGCTTTTTCTTGTCCTATCACTTTGTTCGCTAAATTAGACTGTAAATTTTTCATTTTTGATTGCTCTGACTTTTGTAGTTTCTTAACAGGAATACCTGAACTTTTCTCTATAATATCTTGGATGTGTTCAATGGTTACTTCTGTTACAGGCTCTACTACTTCGGTAGCTAACTTATTCTTAATGCTCACTTCTTCATCACGTAGCTTTGCAGCTTTTTCATAATCCTCCTGCTTAGTCGCTTTATTTTTTTCGCGAATAAGGTCATCTAGACGTTTTTGTAATTTCCTTTTGTCTGTGATACCTTGTGTTAAATTTAATTTCGATCCAGCTTCATCAAGTAAGTCGATTGCTTTATCTGGTAAAAATCGACCTTGAATGTACCGATCTGATAACGTTACACAGGCTTTTAACACTTCATCAGAGTATTTTACATTGTGGTAGTATTCATAAATAGGGCGAATTCCTTTTAGAATTTCAAAAGCTTCATCCGTTGTTGGCTCTTTAACATGAACTGATTGGAAGCGACGCTCTAGTGCTGGATCCTTTTCAATCATTCGGTACTCTTTTAATGTTGTCGCACCGATTATTTGTAATTCTCCTCTTGCCAAAGCGGGTTTTAAAATATTCCCTGCATCCATAGATCCTTCAGAAGTACCACCAGCCCCAACCATCATATGAAGTTCATCAATAAAAAGAATAACATCTTGACGTTGCCCTAGTTCTCTAACAAGTTGTTGCATTTTTTCCTCAAATTGTCCTCTATAGCTTGTACCAGCAACAAGTGAATTAATGTCTAAAACATACACTTCCTTATTAAGAAGCTTAGTAGGAACTTCGCCTTTTACAATCTTTAGTGCGAATCCTTCAGCGATTGCTGTTTTACCAACCCCTGCTTCACCAATTAGAACGGGATTATTCTTTGAACGGCGATTTAATACTTCAATTACACGATCAATTTCCTTTTCTCGGCCAATCACAGCATCAATACGACCTTGTCTAGCCTCTTTAGATAAGTTACGGCCATGTTTATCAAGGAATCCATCCCCACCTTGATTAGGAGTTGCTTCTTTTACTTGTTGTATAAATTCGTTAGTCACGTTATGTGTATTGGCTTGTAACAACTCTTTAAAAAAGTCGTCAAAATGCAATGATGACATTCTATATCCATTTTGTGTTTGAGCGTAACAATCTGAACACAACGTAATCTGTTTTTTAGACTGATTGATCATAATATTCATTTTTACATTCGCTTGTTTACTTTGACATTTTTCACATAAAATCACGGTTATACCTCCTCTTGAATTTGACCAATTTTGACCTTTTGTATAAAAGAAAAAGCCATTAAAGGCTGTAATATATCGTGGAGCTATTTCTATTACATTTGACCTTCTTTGACTTTTCAACTGGAAAATTTATTGCATCTTGCTAATTAAGGTTCTTAGCTATAACTACTAAAAAGAGTTGTCTTGTAAAACAACTCTTTTCTTACTTATAACAGTTCCAATTCGGCTTCAATAAAATTCATCAAGTCTTTGACCATTGTTTCCGAGAAATCAAAACGAATACTAGCAGCTTCATATACTTCAGGTAATGATTTTGACGATCCAAGGGCGAGAGCTTGCTTATAGTATTCAAGTGCTCGCTTTGGGTTTTCTCGATATTGTTTGTACATTTGAACAGCACCTAGTTGAGCAATAACGTACTCAATATAGTAAAACGGTACTTCGAATATGTGAAGAATTCTAAGCCAAGAAGCTTGCTGCCATTTTTCAAAACCGCTCCAGTCAACAACTCCTGAATCTAACTCGATCATAAGTTCTTGATATTTCTCATTACGTTCAGATGCAGTATGATTAGGGTTTTCATACATCCAATGCTGAAATTGATCAATAATCATCCCTTGAGGAAGAAAATCGATAATTCCTTTCAATTGTTCTTTCTTCGCTCGTTTAAAATCCTGTTCATTTTCATAAAACAAATTCCATTGGTCCATTGTCAGAAGTTCCATTGACATGCTTGCTAATTCAGCTGATTCCATTGGTGTTTCTCTGTAATCACGAATAGGTTGACAACTCATAAGGTTATTATGAATGCAATGTCCCATTTCATGTAGCAATGTAATCATATCATCGTGTGTTTTAGATGCATTCATAAAAATAAATGAAAGTTCGGATAATGGCAGCGGAGAACAAAATCCTCCTGGAGATTTTCCTTTCCTGCTGTTTAAATCAAGCATACCTCTTTCATTCATTGTTGTTAAAAGCTCAGCAAACCTGCGATCTAAGTTATGTAAAATAGTAGTCGAATGTTTAATAAGCTCATTTGTGTTTGAGAAAGGCTGTAGTGGCTTTTGACCTTTAAGAACCGCTTGTCGATCCCAAGGTTGGTACCTCTCAACTTCTAATTCTAACATGTGTTCTTTCTGTAATTTTTCTTTTAATGGTTTTACATACTTACGAATTGAATCTGCAAGCTCCCTACAATCCCGAGGTGTATAGTCAAAACGCTCATATTTCTTAAACATATAATCACGATAATTAACAAGTCCTGCGTTTTTTGCTTTTTGATGACGTATAACGATTAATTCATTCATAATTTGTTGAAGGATGGATTCTTTAGAGAGGATTGCATCTGAGATTAATGTAAAAGCTTTTTTCCTCGTTTCACGATCAGGATCTTGTATGTACGGCGCTAATTCGCTTAATGTTAGCTCTTTTTCCTCCCAATGAACCGTCAATGCCCCGATAAGCTCAAAGTAATTTGTCGCATAGCTATCTTCTTTTACTTCAAGATCAATATTTTCTAATCGGAATATTTCTTTAGCATTTTTTTTACTTTTAATTAATTGTTTGTAAAAGGAAGGGGGGAATTGGTCTCTCACTTTCAACTCTAAGAATTTCTCATCGAAAAATGAGACATATTTTTTAAAAAGAGGGTCAATAACACTCTGATCGTGTTCAAACGTTTTTTTTGCTTCGTTTGAATTATTTTGACATTGAAAATCGATATAATGTCCAGACATTGCTTCTTCTATTGCATCAAAAAGTTCTGATTGTTGTTTCAACCATGCTTCTAACTCATTAACTGTATCAATTGATTGATTTAATAATGTCTTGAGAGCTTTTTCAAGAACTTCTGGTTCTTGAAAATTAAACGTTTCAATATAAAACTTAGACATCTTACAACCTCCTCTACATATAAGCTTATCGTATCAAATATTTAGATGTTAATAAATAACAAATAATTCAAAAAAGTGATTCGAACGAGTCGAATCACTTTTTGATTGTTGCCTATTTTTCCATCCAATTTGTATGGAATACTCCTTCTTTATCAATACGCTGATACGTATGAGCTCCAAAATAATCTCTTTGAGCTTGCAGAAGGTTTGCAGGAAGTGTCTCTGTACGATAGCTGTCATAATAAGCTAATGCGCTAGCAAGACCCGGTACAGGAATTCCTAATTTCACAGCTGTCGCTACAACATCACGTGCAGCTTCTTGATAGTTTTCAACGATGTCCTGGAAGTATGGATCAAGCAATAAGTTTGTTAATTTTGCATCACGGTCGTATGCTTCTTTAATATTTTGTAAGAAACGTGCACGAATGATACAACCGCCTCTGAAGATCATGGAAATATTCCCTAAGTTCAAATTCCAGTCATATTCTTCAGAAGCAACTTTCATTTGTGCGAAACCTTGAGCGTATGAACATATTTTGCTTAAATAAAGTGCTTTACGAATCTTTTCAACAAATTCTTTTTTATCGCCTTCAAAAACTGCATTAGGGCCACGAAGAATTTTGCTAGCTTTCACTCGTTCTTCTTTCATTGCAGAGATAAAACGTGAGAAAACTGATTCAGTAATGATTGATAATGGTACACCAAGATCAAGAGAACTTTGGCTTGTCCACTTACCAGTTCCTTTTTGTCCAGCAGTATCTAAAATCACATCAACCATAGGCTTTCCTGTTTCATCGTCAACCTTTGTAAAGATGTCCTTTGTGATTTCAATTAAGTAGCTATCAAGTTCACCTTCGTTCCAGTCTTTAAAGATTTCATGCAACTCAGGTGCACTTAAACCTAATACATCCTTCATTAAATGATATGACTCACAAATCAATTGCATATCACCATATTCGATACCGTTATGGACCATTTTCACATAATGACCAGCACCATCAGGACCAATATATGTACAACATGAGTCTCCGCTTACTTTAGCTGAAATATCTTTTAAAATTGGCTCAACAAGATCATATGCTTCTTTTTGCCCGCCTGGCATAATAGAAGGTCCTTTAAGAGCTCCTTCTTCACCACCTGATACACCCGTACCAATGAAATGAACCCCAGACTCAGCAAGATCTTTGTTTCTACGACGAGTGTCCTCAAAGAATGTATTTCCGCCATCAATTAAGATATCGCCTTTTTCTAGATGTGGTAATAATTGTTCAATTGTTGCATCCGTTGCAAATCCCGCTTTTACCATTAACAATATTTTTCTAGGTGTTTCTAGAGAAGATACAAATTCTTCAATACTATATGTACCAACCACATTCTTACCTTCTGCTTCTTTTAACATTTCTTCTGTTTTCTCAGAAGATCTGTTATAAACAGAAACACCATACCCTCTGCTTTCAATGTTTAGCGCAAGGTTTCGACCCATAACTGCAAGTCCAATTACCCCAACTTGTTGTTTGCTCATCTTCTACCACTCCTATTTAAGACTGTCTTTAGTTTGCTCGGACTTTACCCAATACATTATTATTTTCTCACAACAATTATTTATCGGGTAGAGTTTTTTTAGAACACTTCATTTATATTACTATCACTATTAACATCTCGCAAATATTTTCACATAATAACTTCCTAATTAAGTCCGAATGTCATTATGTAAAACTAATATCATACCAACTAAATCAACCCTTTTACGTACATTTGCAATTATAATAAAATAAAATGAAGGTCACGTTTAAATGTAAATTAGATCCTGTAAAACCAAAGAAATATGATCGTACTACTATTTACAGATTTCATGCATATGATGGTAGTACATCTAAAAACTGTAGGTGATCATTTGAATCGACTTGACTTAATACAACATAAGTTTCAAAACTTACAAGAAAAAAACATGTCTTTTGAACAAGTATTCAGCAGAATAATTAAATTCATGAAAATTAAACCATGTGGCAATTATCGATTAATGGTTGGAACAGATTCTCAGGTTCATGCAAAGTGTACAGTTTTCATTACCGGGGTTGTCATTCAAAACACTGGTAAAGGTGCTTGGGCTTGTATTCGAAAAGTAACAGTTCCGAGAAAAATGTTGCATTTACATGAACGAATCTCACTAGAAACATCCTTAACAGAAGAAATTGTTTCGATGTTCACAGAACGTAAAAAAAACGACATGATTGAAATTGTATTGCCATATTTGTATCAAGGAGCTACCTTTTCAATCGAAGGGCAT
This sequence comes from Halalkalibacter lacteus, assembly GCF_036663595.1. Taxonomy (NCBI): domain Bacteria; kingdom Bacillati; phylum Bacillota; class Bacilli; order Caryophanales; family Bacillaceae; genus Halalkalibacter; species Halalkalibacter lacteus. The sequence goes on along the minus strand of NZ_JAWRVL010000019.1, from coordinate 39,913 downwards.
ATCGATATTGGTTCGGGTCAACGAAATAAAACAAGAGAGTTTGTTCAAGAAATGGTGACGAGGTTAGAATCAATGGGTGTTGAACCAAAAATAAAACCAAATGCATTTGTTGCTTCAAGCTATGCTAATCGATATACAAAAAGGGGAGGAAGGTAATCAGTCTCCCTCTTGGCTATCTAACGTAAATGATTGGGTCGTACATATATTGTAATTCCTATTTATGTACTTCTATACTATCTAGCTTGGAAGCAGCTTGACCGATTGCCTTTTTCGTTTTAACAGGTATTAATAAATGCCAATTTCCAGTGTACCCAAGTAGCATTGGTTAGGGTACATCAATATCTTCTATTGAAAAGTTCATAAGAGTAGCTAGTGTTTCTTTTACTTTAGGATTTACCTGAATTAACAGGACTGATACTAGATGCCCTTTTTCTTTAATTTGTTCTACTGGAACATCCACATGAAGAACATGTATTTTCTTTATCTTATTCACTCTTTTCGATCCAAAGTACATCCCACTTTATTTATCATACCTTCCTTCTTTTGAAAGTCAAGATCGAGTTAGAATTTTCTGTTTTTTAATCATGCATAAACCCCCTTATTAATTTAGGGGTTCCGTTTTAAACTTTCATTCTCTTTTGAACGAGTCTTTTTGACCAATTAAAGAGGAATATACTCCCAACCATACTAACAGCAATACCTATTGCTAGCGAAAAATGATGTGTAGCCCACTGAATGATTAAATCGAACCGAGGAATGACCCATAAAATACTAAGAAATAATGAAAATACAACTATTTTCAGAAAGTCTGACATGATTTGTATCTCCTTTTTCAATGATTGTCCATTTCAACTATATGAAAAAGTGTCTAAAACATACCAGAATAATTGATTTTACCCTCTATTTTTTTACTTTTTTCTTATATTCAACGCGCTAAGAACATGTTATTTCTACTTAAGAAGAGGGTGAAAAAATGAATATTATCTTACTGATTACGAGTATTGCATATTTGTTTTTGTACACCTCTCATTTTCAAGCCTATCAAGCTAGTGGATTAGATTACGAACTTGTATCAGTTTTTAAAGAGCTTCAGATTTCTGAAACGACAAATCCTAAAGAGCCTAATGCACAGTTAGTACAAACAACATTTGTTATTACTTTTCTTCTCCTTATTTATAGTATTCAATGAAAAACTCAATCTTGTAAAATCAAAATATTTTTTGCTTGCTGTCTTTTATCAATCGAATTATTTTCAAAGTTATTCCTATTCCTCATAACCTTTTTTGAAAGGAGGAAACAGAATGCTTTGGATTCGTTTAATTGCCATCGCGATATTTTCAGCAAGTGCATTTAGCATCTTTTTATATCAAGGAATCGAATTCACACACGCAATGTTTGACTTATGGAAAAACAAAGCGTAATTTAACTTGAAAAGCCGTACGAAGTTTACAGATTCCGCACGGCTTTTTTTTTACTTGATTTAAAATGGTCCCCAGTTAATGGCATGAGCAATTAATAAAAACACACAACCAATTAAGAACCAAACAATTAAAAGTGGAAAAATAAATTTAGCCCATTTCCCATAAGAAATTCCTGCAGCTGCGATGGTTGCCATAAAGTAACCAGAAGTTGGAAAAAATATATTTGATAACCCGTCTCCGACTTGGAAAGCTAAAATGGCTGTTTGTCTAGTTGTCCCAACGATATCCGCTAATGGAATCATAATCGGCATTGTAATTAAAGCTTGTCCACTTCCTGATGGAACAAAGAAATTAAATAAGCCTTGTGTTGCTAACATTCCTAAAACCGTAATAGATGAAGGCAAACTACTTACAACATGGGATAATCCATAAATAATTGTATCTATGATTTGGCTCTGTTCCATGACTACAGCAACCCCACGAGCAACTCCAATTATCATTGCACCAAGCATTACATCACGAAACCCTTTATTAAATGAATCACTTATTTGGTTGCCTGACATTCCCGAAACGAGCCCAACAATTACACCCATTGCTAAGAAATAGCCCGCTAACTTTATGAAGTCCCACTGATGCGTTAACACCCCATAAATCATCCCAACAAACATTAGAATAACGACAATTCCAGCAAATTTTTGTCTTGTTGAAATCGCGTAATTTTTTTCTTCATAAATATGTTGTGAAGTCGTTTCTTTTAAGCTTTCAGCAACCATTTCAGGATTTTTCTCCAACCTTTTCGCATAACGAATTAGAAACAAAATACCTGAGAGAATAATTGCCAGTAATAAAAGGAATCGATATCCTGCACCTGAATAAACAGGCAGCTCCGCGATTTGATGAGATAGACCAACAGTACCTGGATTCGTCAGTGCAGCTAAAAATCCTCCAGTTGTTGAAATCAATGCCACCCCTGCTGCCATCATTTTATCATAACCAAGTTTTATCATTAACGGAATTAATATCGGTACGTAGACTAAAGCTAACTCAGGTGTTCCGATAAAGGCAGTGATAATGGAAAAAGTGACTAATAATACAGGAATGATCAATATCTTTCTCGTTATAAAAGTTCTAGTAAGTCGATCAACACCGAAATGGATTATTCCGGTATCTTTTAGTACCATAAATGCTCCACCAATCATAAACGTGAAAAAGACAACAGAACTTGCACTAACCATACCTTGAGGAATGGCAGTAAGAAATTCCATAATCCCAATAGGAGTTGAATCTATAAACGTAAACACATCTGGATTTATCATCATTCTTCCCATCGGACCTTCTACTCGCTCATATTCACCAGCAGGAATAAAATAGGAAGCAATACTCATGACAGCAACAAATAATATCAAAATAACATAGATATGTGGAAATTCGAACTTTCTTTTCTTTTGATTAACTTTTGTTGTAATCGAAGTCTCTGTTTTCATGGTGCCCACTCCTTTTTTCTCTATAAAGCTATCTATATGTTTGTGTTCTACTTTCGAAATATTATAAAATTGAGTTACTCACTCTTGTAACTGAGCTGTCATTCATATTTTCATATACGAATTGGCCTCTAGAAATGGTGTATTTTGTTTTCCCGATAAATTTCTTTCCAATGTAAGGACTAATTTTATGTCGATAGTAAAGATCTTCTTTTTTTAAGGTAAACTCCTCATTTAGATCTACTAAAGTTAAGTCAGCGTCTGACCCAATTTGTATAGAGCCCTTTGTAGGGTATAATCCAAATCGTTTCGCGGGTTGATAGGCTGTTAATTCAGCAATCTTTGAAAGTGATATTCGTCGCTTATAAAACCCTTCTGTTAAAAGGACTGATAATGTACTTTGACACCCCGCAATGCCACCCCACACATCAAAAATGGTTTCTCCCTGATCTTTTAATTCAGGTGGGGAAGGGGAATGGTCGGAACTAACCATATCGATATCGCCATTTTTAATTGACTTCCAAAGCATTTCCACCTCTTCTCTTTCTCTTAAGGGTGGTGCACATTTAGCAGTAGCACCAATTTGCTCGAAGTCATTTATTGAGAAAGCTAAGTAGTGTGGACACGTTTCAACAGATACATTCACACCTTTTGTCTTCGCCTCTATAATTCGGTCAATCACACGTTTGCTACTTACATGAACAATGTGTATTTTACATCCGGTTAATTCCGCATAGTTTAGTACTCTCTCTACAGCCTCAACCTCAGATATGATAGGTCGGGATTGACAATAATCTCGGATAGAAAACCGCTTTTCATTGATTGCTTTCTCTGTTAGATAATTAATCATTTCATTCGATTCAGCATGTAAGGCTAATATAGAATCTAATTCAGCAATCTTCTCCATCCCTTTCAGTAAAGTCCCGTTATCAGCATACTGAAAATCGTCCGTTCCGCATTCTGACATAAATGCTTTAAATCCTATTGCACCTTCTTCATGTAAATCAGTAAGGTGATCTATATTATCAGGTACTAACCCACCCCATAAACGGTAATTTATAATTGCTTTATCATTGGACAATTGTTGTTTTATTAAAAATTGTTCCCTTGTAGTCGTTGGCGGATTGCTATTTAGAGGCATATCAAAGAAAGTTGTTACTCCCCCTGCTGCTAAGCTTTTGCTTCCTGTTTCAAGTCCTTCCCAATTGTCTCTACCTGGTTCGTTAAAATGTACATGTATATCAATTAATCCCGGAAAAATATGCAAACCATTTGCATCAATTACTTTGTGATCGGTAGACTGAATACTTCCCGGTGTACATATAGCAGCAACTTTCCCCTCGCGAATTCCTATATCTGCTTGAAAAACATCTTTTTCCGTTACAATTGTCCCAAATCTGACAACGATATCAAACATACACAAGCCCCTCTCTGTTCTTCATTTACTAATTAGTAATGAGTGTAGAAGATTATTACGAAAACATCATTAGTCAAACAAGATAAATAAGTAAAATAAAATTAGTTATTATGTATAAAAATAAATCAGCTAATACAAACTGATTTGAAATATTAGCCAATAATTCAGTTTTATCAGAGGTTTTGAAATTCTATATCAATTATGTTAGAAAATATGACGACTTTTTTCTGTTGCAACCATATAAAACGCTTCCTTAAACGACCACCTGCTAAAGCAGGTGGATTTGGACATAAAATGTCTACGACTAAAGTCGCTTCTTAAGACTGAAGTCCTCTTAAAGGCCTATATGCTTAACCACACTAAAATTTGACTAAACTCACTCTTCTATCGTGAATATGTCGTTCTTTTCTTCATTGAATTGGTTTGCAATATAATTTCTTATTGTCTCTTCATCTACTGTTCCTACTGTGGCACAAAAATAGCCCCTTGCCCATAAGTGCTGGCCCAAATATTTCTTTTTCAATTCGGGAAATTGATCCTGGAGAAGCCTTGATGATCTCCCTTTTAGGTACTGCATGATTTTACTTGGCGCCAGGCTCGGTGGACATGATAACTAAGTGGATGTGATCTTTCCCAACACTTCCTTGCAAGATTGTAATTCCTCTTGCTTCACATCCTTGCCTGATTAATTCTCGTGTTCTTACGGCAATCGGACCACGTAACACCTTATATCTATATTTTGTAACCCAGATTACATGAAACTTGATGTCAAAGACTGCATGACTATTCTTCTTATATCCGTCCATACTTTCACCTCACACCTTAAGTATGGACATCGAAGGATAAGGCTAAAAGCGTATACCGTCTAAAGACGGTGGAGTTAGACCACGCGTTTGGAAATTAAAACCATTATCTCCAGCTTTGATATCTTATAAGTCCAATAAGAGGCTACATTGGCTCTGCTCGTTCGAGGTTATTCAAAAAGGGAAACATTTTCTTTTTTGAACAACCTCTAAATTTTCATCATAAAAAAGAGACGAACCCAATGGAAAATAATCTTGGTTACATCAAGGTGAAATGTTAAATTACCTTACATACCTTGATGTTCATCCACGGTCGTCTCTTTCAGACGTGTTATCCCAACTTTTGTTTAATCTTATAAATTGCTTTATTTAGTATTGAAATAAAATAATTGTTTCACCTTCCTCTTCCAATAACTTCTCTGAGTGAACTTGTGCTATGATTGTCAGCATAATAAAAGTCTAGTGCTAGTGTATTCGTATAATCACAAAATGTCTGAAACCCCGTAGCTTTTGTTTCCTTTCTATTTATTCCTTAATATAGTTTGGTACGTGAAATTATTTTCATTCGATCCATTTTCCCTTTTAAGATCCAATAATGGCGTGCGAGTTTGTATGCTGTATCATTGGATTCAGAACCTTCAGATGTACAGAAGGTCGTCGTTAAAAAATATGGGCAGGTCCGTTTTCCTGCTGCTGTTTTATAGACGATGTTGGATGAAGGAAATGCTTTTTATCGAGTTTTCCAGCTTTTGAATGGAGAATGTTATCTCTTTCAATCTACCATCCCTTTCTGTTAATCTGTGTAACTTCGATTCGTCTCAACACCACACCAATCCAGTAACGTTAAAGCGATGATTTCAGCAGCTTCAAAAACTTTGACTAATTCAATGTATTCATTTGGAAAATGAGCTTTCTCTGTTACACCCGGTCCAAAAACAATGGATGGTGTTTCTCCTACATTTGTTAAAAGACCCCCATCTGTTCCCCATGGCGATGCTTCCACAACTGGGTCTTTCTTTAAAACTGTCTTATAATTTCTAGACAGAGATGTGACTAATTCATGATCTGTTTGGATCGATCCTGGTAACCATCTTGCCCCAAACCATTCTAGTTTCAGAGGGTAATGTTTAAACCATGGATCAACATCACCAATTCTTAAAAGCCAATTCTCCATTTCTTTCTTCGCTTCTTCCATTTTTTCTTCTGGTGAAACGCCCATTCGACCTTCGATTTTCACAAGATCTGCAACTGATGATGGCCAATCTCCACCCTCAATTTTTCCGATATTTATCGGTATCGGGATTGGAATCGTTTTATATAATGGGTCTGTGATCCGTTCGTTTCTTTTGTTCTCCAGATCACGAATGTGATTCACAACGATCAAACTTTTTTCAATTGCACTTACACCTTCGTAACGAGTTCCACCATGTGCAGAGCGGCCTTTTATATAAAGTCTGAACCACATGGATCCTTGTTGTTTTGGAAATATTTTCATATTAGTTGGTTCTGGAATAATGGCAGCATCAGCCTTGTATCCTCTTAAAATACTTGCTAACGTACCAGATCCTCCGCTTTCTTCTTCTATAACACTTTCAAAGATGACGTCTCCTTTTAATTTCACATTTAGGGCCTGCAGGACTTGAATGGCGAGGAGAAGAGAAACATTGCCACCTTTCATATCTGTTACACCTCGTCCATACATTTTTCCATTCTCAATCGTTCCACTATACGGGTCATGTACCCATTGGTCACGATCTCCATCAGGTACAACATCAACATGCCCATTTAAGATAATTGAGCGGCCTTCTCCTGTCCCTTTTAATAAGCCAACAACATTCGGGCTACCTTTAAATTCAGTTCGCGAAGAAGCAAAATAAGGATTCTGTTGTAATTCAACTTCATCAGGATCCCAAACATCTACTTGTAAGCCCATATTTGTTAACGTTCGAAAAATGATGTTTTGACAAGTTGCTTCGTTTCCCTGTGTACTTTTAGCTCTTACTAATTCTTGAAGTAAACTAATCCCGCTTTGCTGGTTTCTAGCGAGCCATTCTTTTATAAGAGCTGGAAAGTCAATTCCTTTATGGTTCACTTACCTTCCTCCTTTCTACACATCTTTTATGATTTTTACTTTTTTTGATATTTGAAGATCTGCTCCAGTTGCTAAAGACACCTCTTCAATTGTATATGGGGCCATCACTTCCTTTAGAAGCAATCCTGTTTCTGTAATTTCCATAACAGCCATATCTGTAATAATCATGCTGACACATCGTTTTGCTGTCAGTGGAAACGAACATTCTTTCACAATTTTCGGCTCACCATTTTTACTTGAATGGTTCATGACGACAATCACTTTTTTTGCTTTTTTAGCAAGTTCCATCGCACCGCCAATTCCAGGGACGCGTTTACCTGGTACGATCCAGTTGGCAAGGTCACCTTGTTCACTTACTTCTAATCCCCCTAAAATGGTAATATCTAAATACCCGGACCGGATCATCCCAAACGCCGTAGCACTGTCAAAATAAGAAGCCCCTGGGACCACGGTAACGGGAAAGCCAGCTGCATTGCATAAGGTTGGGTCCTCTTTGCCTTGGTTAGGTGATGGCCCCATTCCAAGAATTCCATTCTCTGCTTGAAACATAACATTTATTTCTGAAGCAATGTGATTAGTAACAAGTGAGGGAATCCCAATTCCTAAATTAACAATCATGCCATCGTTGATTTCTTCAGCTGCTCGTTTAGCAATGCGTTCACGAACATTTATTCCCATGCCCATTTCCAATCTACTCCTTTGCTTTTCACAACCATATTAACAAACACTCCTGGAGTGACAATCTCAGCAGGATCTAGCTCACCGAGAGGAACAATCTCTTCAACTTCTGCAATGGTTATCTTCCCTGCCATTGCTACTAAAGGGTTGGTATTACGCGCACTTGTTTCATAGATCAGGTTCCCAAATGGATCTGCTTTTTTGGCGTACACGATGGAAACATCTGCTAACAATGCCGTTTCTACTAAAAAGGTTTTGCCTTCAATTGTGACTTTTTGTTTCCCTTCTTCAATTATGCTGTCAAGGCCGATATCCGTTACTATCCCGGCCAACCCGATCCCTCCAGCGCGAATTCGCTCTGCCAATGTTCCTTGTGGCGAAAATTCAACTTCTAATTCTCCATCAACCATTAGTTGACCTGCAACCGGATTAGAGCCTATATGGGAAGCAATTAATTTCTTTGCCCTGCCTTGACTCACAATTTTCCCAATGCCAATATTGGGAAAACCAGCGTCGTTGCCAATCAATGTCAACTCTTTTAGATCTTTTTCGATTATATGACCAATGATTGTTGGTGGGTTGCCCACTCCACCAAACCCGCCAAACATTAACGAACATCCATCTGTTATACACGCACCTGCTTCTTCTATCGTTTTTATTTTATCGAGTGGTTGCTTGGTTGGCTGCACTGTTAAGACCTCCTATCCACTTTGAACCTCGCGTAGAGTTTCTTCAAAGAGAAGAACTAATTCATTGATTTCTTTGTTTGATATGATAAACGGTGGAGAAATAATAATCGCATCACCATGAATTCCATCCTTTCCTGCTGAGGCAGGGTAAATCAACAAGCCTTTGTCTCTAGCTATTCTTACAACTTGATTTGTGATATTCATTTGTTTTGAAAATGGCAGCTTTAAGTCTTGGTCGGCAACAAGCTCAACCCCAATCATTAGACCCTTCCCACGAATGTCACCAATTATCGGATATTGTTTTTTTAGATCATTCAACTTATTTAATAAATAGAGACCATTTTCATGCGATTTTTCAACTAATTTGTTCATTTCAATGAATTCTAGAACAGCTAAAGCGACTGCTGCAGATTGTGGATTGGCACTGTACGTATGACCACTCATAATTGACTTTGATCCGTCCAAAATCGGTTTCATTACCTTATCACTTGCTAAAGCAGCTGCGATTGGCGTATAACCTGCACTCATCCCTTTGCCGAGTGCAATGATGTCTGGTTTCACGTTCCAGTGATCGATTCCAAACATTTTCCCAGTCCGGCCTATTCCAGTCATAACTTCATCAGCAATAAATAAAATATTGTACTGATCGCAAATCTTTTTAATTTGTTGATAATATCCTTCTGGTGGAACAATCACTCCACCGGCTGCTCCGACAATTGGTTCTGCAATAAAAGCAGCAATATGTTCAGCACCTACACGGTTAATAGCTGTTTCTAATTCAGCTGCACAAGCCAAATGGCAATCTGGATACGTCCTTTGAAACGGACAACGATAACAGTATGGTGCCGAAACACTTGGATACTCTTCTAGAAGTGGAACAAACCGTTCTCTCCTAGCAACGTGACCTGACATCGACAATGCCCCAATTGTAATGCCATGATAGCTCACCCAACGTGAAAGAATTTTATTTTTCCGGTAGTCTCCTTGTTCTTGCCAATGCTGAATGGCCATTTTCATCGCAGTTTCAGTTGCTTCTGATCCACTATTCACAAAAAACGACCAATAATTTGTTTCTGCATTCATCAGTTCATTTAATTTCATTGCAAGCTGTTCAGCTGGATCAGATGTAAATTGTGAACGATAAACAAAGGAAAGCTTTTGTGACTGATTATGAATGGCGTCAATGATTTCAGGTATCGCATGACCAATACTAGCTGTGACAGCACCAGATGAACCATCCAAGTATTTTTTTCCAGAATCATCATAAACGTAAACTCCTGCACCTTTCACAGCTACTGGGTATATCTCATCGATCATTGGTTTAATAAGCAATGAATGTTTCACCTTAATCCCTCTCTTCTTATGAAGGGCATTAATACTTGCTTCAACTTAAAGCTTAAAGCTCTGTCCCCTATATAAGGTCATTCCCCATCAAATCGGAGAATGACTGTTTGAGTCAGTCTAGTTAAATCGAAAGTAATTTCTTTTTAATAATTTGGGATATTCCATTAATTGGTCATAAGCAATGCTTTTTCCAATTTTCGACGTATCAATTAGCATTAAATGATCTTCTAGATCATTGATTACGTCTTCTGATTGATATTCCATTCCACAGGCATTACATTTAAACCCTGGTGTATTTGTAATCTCAATTGCTCGGGTACCATCCGGAAGCTCCCAATACACTGTACAAGTTACCGATTCAGCTTCAAGCTCCTCGCACCATGCACAATTCATGTTTTACACTCCTTTCTTTTGATCAGGATCTGAGTTATTATTGTACTTTTTCAATTCAGCTTGATATTTTTTCTCTTTTAATTGGTCGCGTTTCTCACGTTTATCTTTTAAAGTCGAATAACCTTCATTCTGTTGATAATCAGATCTACGATTATACCGTTCTAGTGATTTTGGAATAATGGTTCTTTGTTCATCGTTTAATAAGGACGATATTCCTGTATTTGATTGTTTATCCTCATAATTTTTATAAACCTCACTGAAATAATCATCTGCACGTCCCGCCACATATCCTTTTGGTTCAGGGTAGCTAGTAATGACCCCTTCAAAGTTTCGGAGTACAACCTTCTCTGGACTTTGAGAGATCATGTAATTCGGTTGCAAAGTGATTTTCCCTCCGCCACTAGGAGCATCAACTACAAATGCAGGTACACTGTAACCTGACGTGTGACCACGCAACCCTTCAATGATTTCAAGACCTTTTGAAATAGGAGCTCTAAAATGGCCAATTCCTTCAGAAAGATCACATTGATAAATGTAATAAGGTCGAACTCGAATTTTTACTAAGTCATGATTGAGTTTTTTCATGATCGGAAGACTGTCATTAATACCAGCTAAAATCACCGCTTGATTTCCTACTGGAACACCAGAATTCACAAGCATTTCACAAGCTTGTTTGGACTCCTCTGTGATTTCAATAGATGTATTGAAATGCGTATTTAACCAGACTGGATGATACTTTTTTAAAATGTTGCACAAATTTTCTGTGATTCGTTGTGGAAATACAACTGGAGCTCTCGTTCCTATTCGAATAATTTCCACATGAGGAATATCGCGTAAGTTCTTTAATATATATTCAAGAATCTTGTCATTAATTAATAATCCATCACCACCTGATAAAAGAACATCTCTCACTTTTGGTGTATGACGAATATAGTCAATTGCTTCGTCTAATTGCTTTTTCGGCACGCCCATCCCAATCTGACCTGAAAAACGGCGCCGAGTACAGTAACGACAATACATCGAACATTGATTGGTTACGAGAAACAAGACTCGATCTGGATAACGATGAGTTAAACCAGGCACTGGCGAATCCTCATCTTCTTCTAATGGATCTTCTAAGTCATATTTTGTTTTGTTAATCTCTTCCCCGATCGGAACAGACTGCATCCGAATTGGACATCTTGCATCATCCGGATTCATAAGTGATGCATAATATGGCGTTATATTTAACGGAATCGTTTTAGTAGAAATCTTAACCCCTTCTTCTTCTTCTGGAGTTAAGTTAATTACTTTTCGTAAATCATCTAGTGTTCGAATCGTATTTGTTAATTGCCAAATCCAATCATTCCATTGGTCCTCTGTAACGTTCTTCCAAAGCTCGATTTCTTTCCAATGACGAGTTGGTTGATATAAATCCATTTGCATGTGAAAACCTCCTAAATAATCTGCTCATTGATTTAAAAGCAAGATACGTGCCAACTTCTACATAAGTCCTGTAAAATAACAAAATCAACAACTATCTCTATATAAATAAGCAGAACTAGGCGCATTTGTTAAAGAATTTTAGCTATATTATTAATTAAAATAAAAAAACTGCCGATTTTCTGGCAGTTTTTAGCTAACGTTCTTTCTATTCACTTTTAAGCTGATGCTGAATAACTGGCAGTAGCATAAAAAACTGGCAGCTTGTAAGTTTAAAAACTAAATACAAATCATAATCACTGGTAACATCCTGGACATTTAATCTTTCATACATAAAAGTAAACATATCAAATAATACTAATTTCAAAACCAAGAAAGAGGTGTTTTAACATGGCAAGTAGCAACAATAATTCAAATCAATTATTAGTTCCAGGTGTACAGCAAGCATTGGATCAAATGAAGTATGAGATTGCATCAGAATTTGGCGTTCAATTAGGAGCTGACACGACTTCCCGTGCTAATGGCTCTTATCCCATTCGATTGAAATCATTATAAACATTGAACTTCAAAATCAGACGAGATTAATTCCATGTTCTCTAAGTCCCAGTCAAAAGTAAGAATTGCAGAATGTACAGATTTATGGGAAAGTAAACGTTTCCCATTCTTAATAACAAGACTTTCAGCTTCCCAAAAGGTAACTGATTCATCTTCTACCGTACGATTACAAACAAATAAAGGTAATCCAGTATCTATTGTTCGCTGCTCCCACTCACCATTAGGCCCATGTAAGCCTGGACCCCAAGAAGATGGACCTACTAAGATCTCTGCTCCTTTAGATAAAAAAGTATCAGCAACCTTATTAGTAAAAGCGTCTGCACATATCAATATCCCAACTTTAATGCCTCCCAAATCAACAGGGACCATATCTGTACCTGAGTTTGACCAATTATCTGTGATACTAGAGATTTTTCTTTGTGTTCCTATTAACTCCCCCTTACGACTTAATACAAATACAGTATTATATAATTCTCCTGTATCAGATTTTTCAGGACAACCAAGAAATACATTCGTATTTATTGACCTCACCAATGTAGAAAATGTTCTCAGCCATTCATCAGGTTGTTCATTAATCCAATCAACTCCAATCTTTTGAGAAAATTGCAACCCACTAACAGCTAATTCAGGTGTTATAATCCAGTCTACATTTTTTCCCGCTGCAAGTTTAACCGCTTCCTCTATTAGATTTTGATTATATTTAATATCCCCTGCAATAGACAATAAGTGCAATAATGCAATCTTTAATCTCCTCATCAAAAATTCACCCTTTCTATGACCGACCCCTATATAATATCACTATTGCCCTTTGGAATAGATGCGTTTTTGGGCATTAACACAACATTTATTAAACTATTCTGGAAATAGTAATCATCAAAGCCATACGTTTTTAGTTTGAATCTTTTTTATCAACATTCTATAATCCACTTCTCATCTAATAGAAAACGCTCGGATTTCTACATCCAAGCGTATTTCAATAATAATTTAGTTAAGTCGCTCTATTATTTTGCGGTCCCCTGATCTACAATCTCCATCCATGTCTCGCCGCTATCTTTTGTCATAAAAATATCCTTATTAAAAGTGGCAAAAACATATTCATTTACGTCTTGCGGATTTTGTCTTACATAAGCGACAGCATCTCCGCTATCTAATTGAGGAATGTTTAAATCCGTTTGGTTTGTACCTTCTAAGCTAATAGACAATACCTTTCCTGGTACACTTACCAATAGTGAATTATGATGATCAAAAGACACAGCTGTAGCATTGACATTTTCAAGTAACGCTTCAAAGGAATCTCCATAGTCCTTTGAAATAAACACTCCAGCATCTGTTCCTATCGCAACAACTCCTTCTTCGGTTGGGTGTGCAGCTAGCGTTGAAGCTTGTCCAACTATCCCTTCCAATTTGCTTTGATTCCACGTCTCCGTTTCATCTGTTGAATAATAAAAACCTGGTTCATCCATTCTGGAGTTTGGTGCTGGATTAAATACATAAATGTCTTTTGTATTATATCCGACAGTCATGCCATGGAAATCTATTTCTTCATATAGATCAAGAATCTCTAATGTTTTTCCTTTATCAGTACTCTTTACGATCCCAAATGGATCAGCCATTTTTGAACCAGGAGCCGGATGTCCACTACTATAAAAGCCATCTTCCACCATCGAAAAGCCCATGTAGTCGTGAAGTTCTCCTTCTGTTTGATCAGACCACATACCATCAGAATAGATCTTTAACCCATCATGAGCAGGAACGTAAATCTCTTGCCCATCACCCGTGTAGTCTAATCCATGGATGTGCATAAATGTTACGGATTCATCATCACCCTGGCTATTCTGGATAAATCCAAGAATAATGGCTGCTAACAGAGGAATCACACTAATGAAAAGAACTGTTTTTGACAATTTACTTAATTTGCTTCTTTTAATACTTTCTTCTTTCTTTTTCATGTTTAAGGTATTCATTTTCTTTTTCAAAAAGTACCACACGGCGATAAGGCCGACGAATAAGACTAATGATACAATAAATCCATTTTTCAGAATCGTATTCACTAGAAGTTCTTGCTGCTGTTCTTCTTCTGTACCGTGCGCGAAAACAGTAGCAGGAATGCTTAACAAGGTTAATAGTACACCAAAGCTGTATAGTAATTGTTTCATTTTACGTCCTCCATATATCATTTAATCTCTCCATTTCCTTTAACAGATTTTGATTCACTTTCTCCACTTGATCCATTTGAGTATAAATATTCTGCAGCTCTTTCGATTGATGTGTCACTGATGACTTTTCTTCATTTTCGTTTCTTTATTAGTGATAGAAGTACAGCACAAACCTCCTTTCTTTTTACCCGTCCCCATATAACACGATAGGCTTAAAAGGACAAGTACACCAATGAGTACGAACGTGAGTATATCCATGGTCATTAACCCCCTTCATCAAAGTGAGAACATCTTTGTACTATTAATGTAACAATAGGTACCACTTTGCCAGCAATTAAATTAATATGTTTAGGACAGTTAATCAAAAGAGTCAGATGGTAATAGGATGGTAAAAGTTGTCCCTACTTTTTCAGTGCTCTCTAAATGAATAGAACCACCATGGTGTTCTATGATTTGCTTCGTAATAGCTAATCCTAACCCACTACCTCCGCTCTTTGAGGAGCGGGATTTATCAACTCGATAAAAACGATCCCATATATAAGGAAGATCTTCCTTTGGGATTCCTTCTCCATTGTCCTCAATCTCGATCTTTAGTTTGTTTAGCTGTTTATTTACTCTGATCTGAACCTCTCCGGATGGTTGTGTATGACGGATCGCATTATTCAATAAATTTAACAAAGCTCGCTCAATCAGATCGATATCAATATTTGCTACTATGTGAGATTGTGACGAAGAAAAAGTCAAACCTATTTTTTTTTCATCTAATTCTGGTTTTACTTTTTTACTGCTATTCCGAATCAAGTCAACCAGTTCGATTTCCTGCCTATTTATTAAGATTCTTCCTTCTTCCAGTTTCATTAGTTGAAAGAGGTCTTTCACTAGTCTTTCCATTCTCGTCGCTTCTTGATAAATGACAGTTGATTGATCTTTGACAAGTTCAGGATCTACGTCCTTGTCCTTTAATAGAGCAGAATACGCTTTGATATACGTCAACGGAGTGCGAAGATCATGGGAAATGTTTGTTAAAAACTGTTGTCTTGTATCCCTGTATTCCCTTAGCTGCCTTGCCATTGAGGTAATATCTTTCAATAAATCTGCCAATTCATCTTTTCCTTTGCTTGTTAGTTCAACGTCAAAATCTCCTTTTGCTATTCTCTTAGTTAAATTCTGAGCATTCGTAAGAGGCAATGTGATCTTTCTTGAAAAAGCAATAATAAGAATCCCTGAAAATAACAAAGTGATCATTCCCATAATCGTTGTAATGATCAAAAGTTTCCGTCTGGCTTCCTCAAAACTTCCAGTATCTTGGTCAATAAACAAATATCCTTCTACTTCACCATTTCTACTGAACGGTTCAAACGACCAGATATGAGGGATATGATGAACCATTGTGTCCACATATTCAGTTCTTCCAGATTCTAAATGTATAGCTTCTAATACCCACTTTCGATACCTTTCAAGCAAATCGTCTGCTATCTGATGACTACTTGCTTGTACATTGAACTCTTTGTCATAAATAATAAATGAATTCTCTAGTTCTCTCTGCTCCATTATGACAACGTGCTCAAACGTTTCTGAACTTTTGTGCGCCTCAATGACTTCCCGATGAGCTTCAAGTCGATATTCAATGTCTTTTTGAAGTTGATCTTTATAAAAAGATTTTGAAACAAAGTAAAACGCTGTCCCCATGGCGATAATAATTAAAGTCGTTGACAGGAAAAACAGAGTTGCTAATTTAGTTGATAATTTCATTCTTTTACTTCCTCATGCTGGGGTGTTCGGTATCCAACACCCCAAACCGTTTCAATCATTATTTTCTCAACACCTGCCTGTTTCAACTTCTCCCGAATATTCTTAACATGGGCATCGACGTTTCGATAGTCTTTGTCATCAGCCCCATCCCATTCTAAAGAAAAAAGAAGCTCTCTCGTATACACTCTTCCCGGTTGAGAAAAGAGGCGTGAGAATATTTGATACTCTTTTTTCGTAAAAGGAATTGCTTTTTGATTGTATGTAACCGTGTTTTGTATTTGATCTAAAGTTAAGCCGTACATACTCCTATTGTCCTTTTTTTCAACTGAAGGTTGGACCCTTCTCAAAACAGAGTTAACTCTTGCAACTAACTCCTTTGGTTCAAATGGTTTTGTGATGTAATCATATGCACCAAGATTCAACCCTTCAACAATCAGATCTGTTTCTCCAATTGCTGAAAGTATAATGACTGGGACAAC
The DNA here is from genome assembly GCF_036663595.1 of Halalkalibacter lacteus. Taxonomy (NCBI): domain Bacteria; kingdom Bacillati; phylum Bacillota; class Bacilli; order Caryophanales; family Bacillaceae; genus Halalkalibacter; species Halalkalibacter lacteus. Next base: position 23,231 of record NZ_JAWRVL010000019.1, on the reverse strand, counting down.
CATATTTCTCTGATTTAAGATTTTCAGGACTTGGAACCCATCGATTCCAGGCATCATAATATCAAGTAACATTAGATCAAAGTGATTCTCCTCAAGTAAGTTGATCGCCTCCTGACCTGATGATACGGCTTTCCCATCAAAATTCGGAGATTTTATACAAAATGAGATTAGCGTTTGCATCTGTATCTCATCATCTACAATAAGTATTTTCTTCATGATTGCTCGCACCTCTTTTACATCCATTACTTGTTTCTTAAAATGTATCTCGAATTATTTTATCTTAAAAGTATGAAGAAAAAAATGAAGTTCTCTTCGTTTTATTAATTCAGTACTAACTCAAAAAGAAAAAACTAGATGCCCATTAACTTAACCAGCTAATTATGTGTAAGTACACTCGAAAAAGTTGAACAAACTTTAGAGCTCTTAAGGTGGAAGAATGGGTGTATGCTTCCATCTCATTGGTTGTAACGTTAGTCAATAATAGTTCAGAGGAGCATGATTTTGTCATTCAAGAATTAGATTATCATCTTCATACTATGCCTGGTTCTACTAACAAAGAATCGATCACCTTTACCGAAGCTGGAACTTATGAAGCTATTTGTACAATTCCTGGCCATAAGGAAGCGGGGATGGTTGCAACCATACAGGTTACAGAGTAGGTTTGTTAAGTGGCTCCTATATTTGGAGCCTATGTTTAATTAATCTTTTCAAGAAAAATAAAGCTATCGTTATCTGGAGAATGGATGTCAAATATATCTCCTACTTCAAGTCGTAACACTCTCATTAACTCGGATGGGATTCGAATTGAGCCCCTTTGACCGATAATCATTTTGTTTTCTAATGTATCACCAAAAGATTTCCGTATGACTAAACCATTTGTCTTTTCTGATAAACTAACCGTCACTTCATCTCCGGAGTGAATATTTAATCTCTTTCTAATTAAATTAGGGATGATGATCGACTGCCTTTGATTAAGATTACAAGTTGATTTAGAAACTGAGAGCTGTTTTTTCTTTTCTTCATTAATAACTACCTCAAACATAATAAAACACCTCGAAAAAGTTTTCATTTTGGATTGAATTTTTTATACCTTACTGTAAAAGAAAAAAGGTTAGCTAATAAGCCAACCTTCTTCACTTGTTTAATGTCCACCGTGGTCTTCTCCACCAAGTGAAACAATTTCCATCTTTTCATCAAGAATGCCTTGCGTTGTGAATGACACATTTTTGAAAGATCCTACTACATACCCGTGGTTATACGGACCTTCTGTTGGTTCTTCTATGAATGCTGGCTTTACGCGAGCCATGTATTCGTATAGTTCACTTGTTATTTCTCCTTGATCCAGCCAAAGTAACGGTGCATGCTTCCCTAAATGAGCGAAAGGAGCAGCTGCGACGGCAAGTTCTGGTGTTTCTGTAGAAGAAAATACGAAGCCGTGTGCGGGATTCGTAATCCCCCAACCGAAGCCTGTTTCGGTGTCTTTGTATGAGGCAAACTCAATTGATTGAGCCACTGGATTTTCACCTTCAATACGATGTACCGTTCCATAAGTTTTTAGTTCCTCGGCAACCTTTTCAGAAATAATGGTTTTTGGACCAGCAATATAAATCGTTACCCCATCTTCTCTACTTTTAAGAGCATCAATTGTTTCTTGTGGAATTCCTTCATTATTCACATATAATAATGATTCATTCATATGGGTGATCCAGTTTGCAACAGTAGTCGTATATTCTTTTGCACTTTCCTCTGATGAACCGATGATGACATTTGGATGTACCTCTGCAATTGTCTCCGAGAACCTCTCTTCAACCTTTTTAGCGAAATCTGCTGAATTTTCACCCTTTATTTGTTCCACGTTATAATCATCTAGTTTGTTCAATTCTTTGTCCTCTACATCACCTACAACAAGAACTTGAACGCCCTCACTATTTCCTTTTGGTTGAAGACGGTTAAGTTCATTCAAGACATCCTCTGAAATCTCCTCATCCCAATAAAGCATTGGACCATCATTCGGATGGTGCACTAACGTTAAGGAAGCCAATGCATATTGCCATTGATTTAAAGGAGCAAGAATGACTGTTCCTGGTTGATTTTCTTCATGCGTCGCAGGCCATATCGTTTGAGAAGCTAGAATAGACATTTGAACAGGATCGTCCTCATTTAACCGAGTTGTATTTTTTGTATTTACTACCTTTAACCCGTTTGTTGCATTATCGTTAATCGTTTCAGGTGGAGTAGCAGCAATCTGTTCTAAATTTGCTCTACTATCTTCCTCATCCATTTCCATCCCATCTGATCCATGGCCTCCATGAGGATCTTCCTCATCCATTTTTTCCGTCATTTCTTCTGACATTTCATCTCCATGATTCATTCCGTGGTCAACTTCATCTGTGTTGTCTGACTCATCTGGGGAACATGCAGTCAGAAATAAACTGAACACAAGAAAGCTAATTAATAAAAAGCGTTTGTTTACAACTATTGTCTTCAAAGAACATCAATCCTCTCAATTTCCTTAATCGGCTATTTACCTCCTGTATATTATCACTAGTTTATGAAAAAAGTATGAAGATTACTTATTTCACATATGTGTCATGTTTCTTTTATAAAGGACAACTCTATTTACTCAAAAGAGGTGTCCTTTCCTTAATTCATTTTTAAATAGTTGCGTTATTCTGAACTGACTTTATCGGCATTTTAGAACTTTAAAAGCTGCCCTAGGCTAATTTTTCAATTATATTCTTAACTATAAACTTCGCATTCTTCCTCACCCCATGTTTGGGGAAGAGTATGTATCCTTTTGCCATGGGACAAAGTGACTTGATGTTTCTCACTTAACTCAGTAGCAATCTGCACACCTGTTTTTCCTGCTCACACTACAAGAACATTCCCTTCTGATATTTGAGCTGGGTTCTTGTCGGATATCCATTTGAATCACCTGGTAAAGGAAGACCTGGCAAAGAACTATAAAATCTTGGTGTAAACAGGGTTAATGAATCATAACGGTTGCGCCATGAGTCACCTGTTTTATCCTGTTCGTCTAAAATGGCAAAATGTATGTTTACTTTTTTTAGATAATACCCTATTGCTAAACCTGCTTGCCCACCACATATTACAAGGACGTCATAATCCATTCCATATTTCCCCTCTCAAAAAAAGAGAGCTAAGGAAGCTCCCCTAACTCTCTTAGCTGTCTTTATTTATCTTTCACTCGTAAAAGTCTTAACCCATTTAACGTAACCAACAAGGTTGCACCCCTGATGGTCACCAATTGCGTTAGCCGTTCGCTTATTATCACCTGTAAGCATGATCGTTTTTTTAATCCCTAAGTCATGCAGTTTTTGAATCACTTCTTGACTCGTTTCTCTTACTTCACCATATTTATTAAAGTTTAGATATGTGGAGCATATTCGTAAATAAACGCTAATTGACCAACTTTTTGAATTCAGTATATTGACAGTAATTCCTTTTCCAATAACAAGATGATAACTCAGTTTTGATTTTTCGTTATTTTTAACATTGTATGGGCATTTGCCTGAAATTCATATGGAACTTTCATTTCTTCAACTATGCAGCCAATGTCCATAAGGTCCTGTTTTAATCTATCTAAATGCTGATAACGGTTTCCTGCTAAATCAACCAAAGGAAAAATCCGAATTTCTTCTTTAGACACCCTTACTAACTCATGTATTGTATTTTTATGGAAGTCGTAATCTAATCGGTCAGCATACGTAAAAAGAAAATGGGCAGATAGTAATATATCAAACTCTTCATCTTGAAATGGTAACGTAGGTAACGTAACAGGAACGTATCGTTCACTCGATTCCCTCATACTGTTTGCGCAAGATTTCAAGGCACTAACACGATGCATTCTGAGACCTTCAATATTTTTAAAATAGTCCCAAACAAACTTATTTTTAACATGTTCCATCTGTTCCATCGCATGCTCAATATCTTGATAACCTTTCTTCTCCAGGTTGTCAATGGAATGATAATAAGCTATATCACATGCCGTAACATCCATGCCTAACGTATTCGCCATTGCTGTAAATGAACACGCTCCGGCTGGACAATCCAGAATCTTTTTGCCCTTTAATTCTTGAACTGAAAGAGAAAACATATCGAGATATTCTTCAAACGTTCTCCCTATAAAAATAATCCTTTCTAAATCTAACTTTTTTCCTTCCTCAACTCTGCTCATCTCAACTCACCTCTTATACTAGAATTAAATTCATCATCCTCATCGGACTCTTACAAAAGTTTGTCACTTTTGCGTTGAGGCCATAATAACCTCCAGATAAACTTAGAAACACAAAAAAGGGTCACTCATGCCTAAAAAGGACGAGTAACCCGTGGTGCCACCTTCATTCGTTTACAAATGTAAACGCACTTATTCCGTACAGAAACACTAACTATGTTTCAATACTTAGTCCCTTTTAACGGTAAGACACTCCGCCAGACCTATTACCCATTTCAGTCTAGTAGCTCAGAAGCCCATTCAACAATAATCCCGCACTGATTTTCACCAACCATCAGCTCTCTGAAGCGTTCTTAAAGCTTACTCTTCTTCATCATCGCACTTTTATATTGGGTTCATTGTAAAATATGGATAATAAAAGGTCAAGAGAGTATTGCAAAAAAGTTAAAATTATACAGTTTTTCTCGTGAAATAAAAGTAAAGAGTTCCTAATTAAATGAATACAAACCATGGTTTCATTCCCATTTTTCTTCTTTTGTTTAATTAAAAAAGATATTACCTTGTTCAGCTATCGAGCAGCCGTTAGTTAAGTAAGAAAGAGATAATTACTTATAAAAAGGACCATTAGGAAGTTACTAATGGAAAAGAATTATTTTTTTGAAATGAATAATACGTATTTTCCTTTTACTTGCGCATATTAAAGACAATAACATTTGAAAGCGAGGTGGGATACGTAATGTCTAAACAAGGGATGCAAAAAAAGGATCAAACGAGAGAGCAAATTGAGAAACAAGATAAAAGAAATGATGTTGAATTAGGCAATGAATTTCAAATTGGAAACACAAGTTCACAGAGCCAAAAAAAAAGTGGGCGTCAAGTAAATAAAAAATAACCTCGATTTTTTCGAGGTTATTTTTTTAATTGGTTATTGTTGAAAGGCACCCTTTATTTTATTAAAAGAGTTTTTAACTTTTTCTCTAAAGGTTTTACCGCATTTATTAACCAATACAAAGCTACCCAAGGGAAAATAAATTTTATAACCCATTCAATTACACCAAAGATGAAAGAATTATCAATGTCTGATGAACGGTATCACTATATAAAATAAAAAAGGAAATACTCCGTTCTACTTCCACTAAAATATTCAACAAAAAAAGTGCTTCTTCCTTCTAAAAGGAAAGCGCCGTTACTTTAAAAGCCATGGCTATAAATAGAAGATTATTATTTTCAATGACGAAAACAGTAACACAAAAAATGATTAGAAAAAAGCCTTCAGAAATAACTTCCAAAGGCTTTTGGTTGCATTTAACGATTAACGTAATGCATTGACCAAGCTTTCTCCAAAATCTTTAGCTCCATCTGGACCATTGCTTGTAATAATATCTTCATGAGCAACGACGTTTTGTACAACATATTCTACGTCATTTGCCTTCAATTCGTTAATCATCAAATCAACTGGGTAGCATGTCGCATTACGTCCAGATAACAATCCTGTCTTTGCCACAGCAACAGACCCTGCACAAATTCCTGTTACAAGAACTTTTTCATCATATGCTGTTTTTAAGAAACTTATTAATTCTTGATTGCCCCATAAATGATCGATCGTACCAGAGCCCCCTATTACACTAACAATATCATACTCATTAGGTGAAACTGAGGAGAAAATAACCTCTGCGTTTACCTTGCCCTCATTGTCTCCTGTAACTTCCCCAACTGTTGTACTTGCAACAGTAACGTTAACCCCTGCATTTTCTAGCGCTTCTTTTGGGTGGAATAATTCATCTTCATTAAATCGATCTGGTGGTATAATAAGTAAAGCTTTTTTATTCATCTTTAATTTCCTCCTACGATTTTATATTTGCCTAACACTTAAGTAATTGTAGCGTGAGCTTTAATGACTGTGAAGAAGGCACTTTTATGTGCGGAGGTTACCTAATAGTTACTATTAAGAAGGAGCTAATGTTTATGGCTGATAAATTAAGAGAAGAAATCAAAAAAAAAATAGTAAATGGAGATTACCATTGTGAAAAGGAACTTACATTATCATTAATTAGCGGAAAATGGAAAGTCGTGATTTTATGGCATTTAGGTGTGGAAGGAACACATCGTTTCAGTGATCTCCAAAGACTATTTTCCAAGATATCCCACAAAGTATTAACGAATCAACTGCGTGAACTTGAAGAAGATGGAATTATACATAGAGAAGTTTATCCTGAAGTTCCCCCAAAAGTTGAATACTCTATGACTGAACTGGGACTAACTCTTCTGCCAATTGTTGAAATGATGTATGAGTGGGGGAAAAACCGAATAGAAGAACTTAAAAAAGAAGAAAAGACATCTCTTTAAACTGGTATTATCCTCTACAGGTAGAGATAGTAAAAAAAGACAGCATGATATTATGTTCTTAACAGTCTACTTGGAGGGGATTTTTCATGGCTATAAAAGGGGCAAACTTTTAAATCATATACAGTAGAATTCCTTTTAGAAATTTCTCATTCAACGAATTAGAATGCTTTTTCCTAAGGAGTAGATCTGCTTATTTTTTCTTATACATACTGCTATTGGCACCGCGGGTTCCAATTCTTAGTCACATCTTTTTAAAAAAAGGTTTCCATACTCGTAAAGCCATAAAGACTATTACTCGTAAACGTTATCGTTTGTCCACTCGTGTTTTGTAAAAGTTTATCATTCCATTCTTCAATTAGAGAAGTCGATAATTCAGCCAGTTCCTTATTTGCGAAATATCCTAAAGGACATAAAAAATAAGTAGTTGACATTTCTGGGAATAATGAAAGCGTTCTATTAAGAGTTTGATAAAATTCTAATTCTCTAGCTGTAATATCACAACTTAACATTTTTAAATCTCTATTCTCACCCAAAGGTAACAAGAGGTTGATCGTTACAACCCAATAAAAGACTTGTCCAACCTTTTTCCAATCCATTGATCATGTTCTCTTACGCGAGCATGGCTATTTGGATACTCTTCACCTTTAACTAAAGCTAAAGCAGCTTCATCATGATTTCTGGTTATCATTGAAATATCTTTTCTTGAAAATAACCATATGTAAAACTTCATTTGTATCAGGCCCTATTCCGATTTTCATAAAGCCCTATCTTCTTTCCCATAATAATCCACCTCCAATTTTATTTTATAGTATGTATGCTGGTCAGCGTCATCTAGTCTTTGGCTACTCACTCTGCATGTCCACTTATTAGCCGTCGCTTTATCCATTGCACAGAGGAATCCATACGGTAATAAACTGAGTCAAATAATAATGATTTAAAAGCTACAAATAACACATATTAATTAATAGTAAAAATACTGAGGAGTTGCATAATGAAAATCACAATATTGTTTTTCACGTTCTTTATTTTAGGAGTCTTATGCGTACTGATCATGAATGAAACAATCGGTATAGACTTCTATTCCTCTTTTCTGAAAAATGTCTTTGTTACCTTTAAAGTCATGAGTACACCTGAATATGGATTTATAGTTTTTTTTCTGCTTCTTGTCCTCTATCGACCGCTTTTTTTACTGTTCAAACAAGTAGTGGCTAAAAACAACAAGCATTAGGTTGTCTGATTGATTTCAGAATTCTCTTTTTTAAATAGTTTTTTCAAGAATACAATTAGAAGGAGGGCGACTGGAATATAGACTGCAAATAACCCATGAATGGTCAACAACGAAGCTTGCCCTTCCTCAATATGCTCAGAGTAATCTTTCGCAATAATCACGGCTAAAAACAACACAATAATCCCAAATGGTAAAACTAACTTTTTATAATCAACTCGAAAAAGATCTGCGGCCCCAATAATAGCCGCATAATAAAAGATAGCCGTTTTAAAAAAAGCACCGATAAATAACGTTAACACGACAATCGCATCAATTCGTTGAATAAACTCATAAATATTAACAAGACTTACTGTTATAAACAAAGGAAACGTTGATGTCTCAACTAATCCTGCACCAAGGACAGTAACATTTAAAGAGGTCGTATACATTAATATGAAGCTACTTAACACAATCGAGCTCGCTCCAAGCTTTAGTGCCTTCTCTTTATACTGCAAATATGGCAGGATAAATGAAAAGCATATGACCTCCCCCCACGGAAAAACGGAAGTAAGTGGGAATACGGTTTTCAAAACAGGCTTCCAACCTTCTCCTAAAACCGGTAGTAACTTTGTAACATCCACAATGCCAGATAAAAGAACGAACGCATTCCCAAACATCCCTAGTAAAATCATAACAATAAAATATATTTCTGATAATCTTCCTAAAATGAGCATTCCTTTATACAAAACATAAGCAATCGCTAACACCATCAACATCATAATAACGATCATTGGTGTTTGATTATAAACCGATGTAACTAATAGCCCGCCAACATCCCTTAAATCCCTTGCTGCACCATAAAGAAAGTACGTAATATACAGTATACCTATTAGCAAACCAAGATATTTCCCTAAAATATCTTGAACATAGCTTGTTAACGGCTTCAAATAGAGCATGAATAAATAATAATATATATAATATAAAACAAGCCCTATAATCATCCCTAGAAAGATTGCAAGCCACGCATCTTTTTTCGCATTAACACCAAAGCCTACAACGACAGCGGTACCAAGTTGAAATAGCATCATTAGGGAAAAAAATTGATAACTCGATATTTTCACTTTTTCCATTAAAGGCTCTCCTTTTTCACATTATCACTAGTGTATATTTAATAAGGCAATGGCTACGCTCATTGCTTCGAAATTGCTCGAAAAGATAATAACCGACCTTTTAGACCGCTACTAGAACACCATCCCACTACGCCGAATAATCGTTTCAACATGAACGTTTATATCACATTCTGGGAAGACTTCTGACCAGTTATCTTGTACCTTTTTCCATTCTTTTGGATGCTGTATGTCCAACTTGTCACCAAAGCCAAAAACATCACTTCCCGCTTTTTGAGCGATATCGATAACTGCTAACAACTCTTCTTTTGTTTTTTCTGACCAAAGCCCTTCTATCTCGTTTATTACTTCTTTTTTGCTTAAATCTATGTCTTCGGAAGCATCAGCAATATTGCCAATTTGATTCACATGTAAATCAATAATTGGCTTGCTACCATCAAACTTTGTTTGAATCGTCGTTTTGGATTGAATTAACTCTATTGGAATATGTTCTTTTTTCTCACTATAATCAACCGCAACAATTGCATTTTCAATCTCATTCAATATTTGTGAAATTCCTCTAGTAATATCTTTAGTGATCCACCGCTGCAGTTTCCCATCCCTAAACAAAGCCATTTCCTCAATAACAATTGTTGCCAACATTTGGCTGTATTGATAATTCGGCTTCCCTTTGCCCTTTTCAACCTCCCCTTCAATTAAGATTCCGTTGATAAGCGGTTCTCTCCCTTTACTATCAAGAGCAGAATAAACATCCATTATGTTTACTTCAATATTACTTGACCAAAGAGACTGATTCGTTGTTAATTTACCCATTACAGCATTTGCTGGAATTAATACAAGTGACTGAACTGTATTGACAACCGTTTGAGCTGAATGACCTTTTGCGATAAATATTCTCGTTGTTAACCGTATGTCTGGATCTCTTCGGATAAAATTAATTACTTTCTGCAAATCCTCACGTGCAACCTCTTCACTTATAATCACATGTTGAACATGCCCTAAGAAAATTTCCCTTGGTACCTTTTTAGCTGCACTTCTTATTGCCTCTACCACACTATTTCCTACACTTTGAAAATTGGTTGTTGGTAAGCGTTCCCCACCGGCTCCCATCGGTCCTTTGGCAATTGTCGCTGGGTTCAGCACTTGTAAAGTGACCTGATATTCCTCACTTTCTGGAACAGCATCGATACCGATTGCTGAAACAATTGCTAAATTCTCTAATTCAACAATATTCCAACAGCCACTTAATAAAAAAAGAGAGAGGAATAAAAGCGCAATTAATCTTTTAAGATGGCGTTCAAAAAAGTCTGGTTTTGACCTTTTTGAACATCCCTTGAAGCAATGTACGTAACCGTTGCCTGTATTTAAGCTCGTTATGAGTGGGTTCCTCATAGCGAACGCGCAACGAGTGAAGCCATTGTAGCACCCATTTCGAACACGCTCCTTACGAGGTTTTTCAAAAAGATTGTTTTTTCCTTTTTTGAAAAACCTTTTTTTAAGAATGACCTTGATTTTCTTCATCAACCTTCATCCTATTCTTATTAACTTGCGATTGAAATGACCAAATCGGAAATCTGAATAATGTATCTTTCTGAGCAGCAACACAAAAAGGGGCTATAGGTGTCATATATGGAACACCTAAAGACTGCATGCTACAGAGATGAGCAATCACGAAAATAAGAATAATCGCAATTCCATATAAGCCAATTGCTGCTGAAAAAAAGACCAAAACAAAGCGAAGCATTCGAATAGAAATAGCCATATTATAGGCTGGTGTTATAAAGCTTGTAATAGCCGTAAACGCAACGATAATAACCATCCCAGGTGAAACAATTCCCGCTTGTACGGCCGCTTCTCCGAGAATAAGAGCACCGACAATAGAGACGGCTTGTCCAACGGCTCTTGGCATGCGGATCCCTGCTTCCCTTAATATTTCAATACTTAACTCCATCAATAATGCTTCTATGACGATTGGAAAAGGCATCCCTTCTCGCTGAGCGGCTAAACTTAGTAGTAATGGTGTTGGAATCATTTCCGGGTGGTAGGTCGTCGCAGCAACATAGACAGACGTTCCTAATAAGGATGCAAGAAAGCTAAAAAAGCGTAGAAAACGGAAAATCGTCGCAATGTCATAACGATGATAATAGTCTTCCGGAGATTGGAATGATTGAAAAAAAGTAAAAGGAGCAATTAAGCAAAATGGTGTTCCATCTACAAGAATCACAATCCTCCCCTCTAATAAATTTGCAGCCGCACTATCTGGACGTTCCGTGTTATTAATTGTTGGAAAGAGTGTAAACGATCGGTCTTCTATGAATTCTTCAATATTCCCTGATTCAAAAATGCCTTCTGTTTGAATGTGAGAAATTCGGTGTTTTACTTTTTCAAGTACTTCTTCATTTACTCTCCCTTCCATATAAAGAAGGGCAACATCTGTGTTTGTAACATCCCCTATTGTATACATGCCCACGCATAATTTTGGATTTTTTAACCGCTTTCGAATAAGGGCAATATTCGTACTTAAAGACTCTGTAAATCCATCTTTTGGTCCACGTATGACAACTTGAGAAGAAGGTTCCTCTATTCCTCGTTGCTTTTCTCCTTTTGAAGACCCACTTATTGCTTTAGGAAAGCCATTAACAATGATAATTGAACTACCTGACAAAATTTCTTTTGTAACCTCAGAATATTTTTTAAGAATTTGCTGTTTTCCTAGCATGGAGGCTTTTTGAAAAACAGACTGAAAACCGTCGCCTTCAATTACATTTTCTAAATATGAATGCTCCATTATAAGACTGATACAATCATTAATCTTTTGATCATCTACTAAACCATCCAAATAAATAATCCCAAGTTGTAACTCAGTGTCTTTTTTTAAGACAACTTCCCTCACGACTAAATCTGCACTGTTCTCCATATCTGCTTTAATTCGTTTAAGATTGTTCTCTAAGGAACTTTCTATGGGATCAACATCTTTGATTGCTTCCCCTTGTTCTAGTTGTGTCCTATTCCTATCGCGCATGTGAGTTTTTCTTTTATTTAAAAGACGCTTCATTATATTCCTCGTTTATTCGTCATATTGTTCCTTCCTCCTCTTTACATCTTGAAGCTTTAGAAGAAGTTGATTTATGATATTGTTTTCCTTTTTTAGTCTTAATATGTAACATTTATGGAATAAAGGATGCAATGTCAAAAAAGTCATCTTTACACTGTACATTTGGATAGACCTTTTTCTAAATTGCAAATCCCACTTTTGGGGCTTCGTGCAAAGCAAAATAAAAAGGGTGCTTAAAAGGTCGTTATTTAACGACCTTTTAGTCACCCTCGTTTTTTGAAACAGCATAATAAGTTGTATTATTTGATAAATTATGCAACAACTTCGGATTTTCCAAGTGAAAAGCTTTAGCAATGGCAATGCCGCTTTGAAGCGGCAATACCTAAAATTCCATTTCCTGTTTATATTACAAAAAGTTTTCAAATCTAATTTTCTGAGATTCAATTAGGTTGAATACCTTTTCTTACTAATTACTAAATAACTTTTCGAAAGTGTTTTATATAAATTGCCTGGCAATGAACCTGGAATACTTCCAGCTAATACAAGAATATCTCCATCCTGCAAACTTTATAACAAAGTAACAAGAGATTCTGACATGTAATTGGATTTCTTTTTAATTGTGTTCGGGGAAATGCAATGAGTAAATATAGATTGTGTGTGATGCTAGATGGCCTTTCCCGTGAATAACCTATTCAAAAGTCACACTTTTTCAATACATTTCTTTGTTTATTGAAAGAGCCTACTCCTTCTTATCATAATCTGCTAGCATATCATCAATTAAAGCATTTGTTTTCTGTAGAAGCACAATAACTAGCTTCCTAGGTATATTCAAATTCTCTGAAACTATGTCAAACGTCTGCCTTGAATCGGAATACCCATTTTCTAATTGGATAATCTCTACTCTTATATTCTCTTCATAAACTTGCCTTAAGTGAGCTGGAAGCATCCTAACCGCATTCTCACGTTCAAACTCTTCAATTGAACCTTCTACAGCATCATTAAAATTTTCTTGCATCACTTCTAATTGTTCTTCATAACTCAATGATTCAAACCATTCGTTATACGGCTCAAAATCCATCGACATCCCTCCTCATTTTTCTATTAAATTCGATAAGCCGAAGTGGTAAACCTTTATTATTTTTTCACTTTTCAAAAAAATTCGGCATATAAAATAACATATAAAATTCCTCATTATTAAAGAGGATTCTATTTTTAATTCAAAAGGATAATTCTTTCCTTCAAGGTTTTCTGTATTTTACTTTTAGCCCAATGCCTAATAACTGGCAGCTTATTGTGATAGGTCTTTAGCCCAAACATTCATATCCTCTAATTTATCAAATATATAACAATTGTTCGTCATTCTCCCTCTATACTCATAACCAAGTTGATAAAACGCTGCATTCATTGCAAATGATAAGGATCGGGCGATTGAAAACGCACAAAAGATTTGTTCGTTTTTTAATTCATTCTCAAGTTCAGAAAGCAATTTTTTCATGAATCCATATTTTCTATGTTCAGGTAAAGTGGCACAATCCGTAAGTTCAGCATGATGAAACGTTTTGTTTATATCTGCTGATGCTGCGCTAACAATTTCTTTGTTGTATTCAACTATATGAAAAATTGAGCCATTCTTCATCACTTTTTTTATATAATCAGGTTCATTCATTGGCGTAGGATATACTTCAAAAACGCTATCATAAAGAGCTGCTAGTTTAGTAACATCTTTTCCTGTTGCTCTTCTAAATTCATACGTTTCGGGAATCGTCTTTTGTTTGCTATTGCGCCCTTTCTTATAAACGGATGTAAGTATCTCATCTTCTTTCACCCACTCAGTACTTATACGACGATCATTGTTTTTGTATAATGCCATTGCATAACAATCTGAACCATTACTAAAGCCCTTAAAAATTGCCTCGAGTTGATATCCATATGAAATTAATTGTTCAAAATGCTCAGGCTTCGCATGGATGATCACTTTCGTAAATTGCTGTTTCTTGTTTATCTCTTCAATATCCTCTACTAAGCTGGCAACATTCCCTCTATAATAATCGATACGAAGACGTTCATTAAAAAAATCATAGATCAATTGAGCCGTGTACTGTCGTGCTTTCACTATTTTGATTTCGGTCTCTTTCATGTGTAATCTCCTTTCAACCTTATTTCAATGTTTCAAAGAGTTATATTATATTTTTTCATTTTATACTGCAGTGTTTGTCTTGGAATCTCTAACAACTTTGCTGCATGAAGAATATTATAATTTGAATGTTCCAAAGCTTGTTTAATAAGTGTCCTTTCTGTTTTCTCTAGTGTTGACCTTAGTGAATACGATTTGATTTCTTCTTGTACTGTTTCAACTTCTAATTCTTGCAAGTAAACAGGGAGATGGTCCATCATCAGTGTATCTCCTTCAATTATATTCATAGCATATTCAATTGTATGTTCAAGCTCCCGAATATTGCCAGGCCATTGATGACCTTTAAGCTTTCTCATAACATTTTCTTCAATATCTAGAACTAATTTATTAAATGTATAATTATATTTTTTTATAAAATGATGAACTAATAATGCAATATCATCTTTCCGTTTTCTAAGTGGAGGAACTTCTAAAAAGATAACATTTAAGCGATAAAATAGATCCGAACGGAGTAATCCCTTTTCAATACACGTTATTGGATGTTCATTCATGGCAACAATTATTCTAACATTAACTAAATAAGTATCTGTTCCACCTACTCTGCGAATGACTCCATCTTCAAGGACTCGTAACATTTTTGTTTGAAAATCCAAAGACATCGTATTAATTTCATCCAAAAAGAGCGTTCCTCTATGGGCAAGTTCAAATAAGCCTGATCGATCAACAGAACCAGTAAAACTTCCTTTTTTTGTCCCAAATAATGTACTTTCTAATAAAGAAGTAGGCAGTGACGCACAGTTTTGAGCAATAAACTGATTTTTATTTCTAGATGAGGCATTATGAATTGATTGAATAAGCAATTCTTTCCCTGTTCCAGTTTCCCCGTAGATCATTACTGGCGAAGACGTTTGAGCCGCTTTTCTTGCTAATTCCTTTACTTTTTTCATTTCAGGACATTCCGTGATAATATCATCAAAATGATATTTTGCCCCTGTAATAGAAACAGGCTTGGACTTTTGATAATGTACTTTTCCTTGAAGCTCGAGAAGAGAGTGAGATAGTTTCTTGACAGTTGATAAATCTTTCGCAATTTCCACGGCCCCAACAATTGTTTTTCCGACAATTATTGGTAATGTTGTATTAACTGTATCAATAAGTTGACCTTTTATATTTTTATACGTTTGAGATTGTTGGTATATCGGTTTTCCGTTTTCCATTACTTTTAATAATGTGCTTGATTGGCGGTTTAAAGAAGGGAATACATCTAATACATGTTTGCCAAGGACATCCTTAATCGTAGTTCCATCATTTGATGCGGCTACTTGATTATAATAAATGGTAATTCCTTCAGAATTCACAACATGAATTGCTTCATCTATGCTTTCTAAAATGGCCTCAAGCATTTGTTTTGTTTCAAAAGGTTTTAAAAACAGAGAAATCACCTCATATCCATTCACTAATAGAGATTGTTCTCAATCTATAAAATAGGCGATAACAATCTTGATACTGATTCTTTAAAACGTATCTTGTTAGAGCGCTTTTCATATTGTTCTAACGTTAATTGAGTTGAGTGCGTCATGTCTTCATGAAACAAGTCTTTTAGCTCGGTTACTCCTTCAGCTGAATATAAAAACGCATTCACTTCAAAATTCAAACGAAAACTACGTACATCTATATTGGCTGTACCAACTGAAGCGATCTTATTGTCTGACACGATCGTTTTACAATGAAGAAAACCATTTTCATAAATGTAAACTTTTGCACCGATTTTTAATAACTCACCTATATTTGAGTACGTAGCCCAATAGACAAACGGATGATCGGGTTTGTTTGGAATCATAATTCTGACATCTAATCCGGAAAAACAAGCTATTTTTAAGGCATCCAGTAAACTTTCATCTGGTATAAAATAAGGAGATTGTATATACACATACTCTTTAGCTGACAGGATTATTTTTATGTAAGCTTTTTTTATTTGTTCTAGTTGTGAATCTGGTCCGCTTGACACAATCTGAATACCGTATTGACCATAGTGTTTAGTAAAAGGCACACGATAATCTTTTACCGTTAATTCCTTTCTAGCTGCTTGATTCCAATCTTGGATAAAACGAGTTTGAATATTATTGACTGCTTCTCCCATAATTCGTAAATGCGTGTCGCGCCAGTATCCAAATTTCTCATGTAATCCTAGGTACTCATCCCCCACATTAAAGCCGCCAATATAGCCAACTTCCCCATCAATCACAACAAGTTTTCGATGATTTCTAAAGTTTATCGTTAAGTTAATCAGAGGGATTTTTGGTGGGAAGAAGGCTTCAATCTCCCCTCCTGCTGATTTAATTTTATGAATAAATGCTTTGCTTAAGCTTCGTGACCCTAAGTCATCATACAACACTCGAACTTCAATTCCATTTCGTGCCTGTTCAGCTAGTGCATCTGCTAACTTGTTACCTAGTTCATCATCACGAATGATGTAATATAATATATGTATATGTTTCGTAGCATTTTTAATATCATCAAGCAAAGCAGTAAATTTCTCACTACCATCTGTATACACTTTCACTTTGTTATTCTGCGTAAGAAGCGCGGCATTATTGCTTAAGTTCATAATGATAAAATCTTTATACTTTTGAATTGCTGGATCACGAATGTCTATTCGATTATGCCTGAGTGAAGTTAATTGGGTGGACACTAATTCCTTCACTAAATGGTAGCTCTCTTTGTCCCACCTAAATAACTTCGATTTACTCAAGTTTCGCCCGAATATAATATACAGAAAAAAACCAGCTAACGGGATCAATGTTAATACCAGAACCCACATCCAAATCGAATTAACATTGCGCCTCTCTAAAAAAATAATCATGATGGCCAAAGCTGTATTTAATAAAAAGATCATTGATACAATGACAGTAGTAAAGCTCATTACAAATCCTCCATATACAATTTTCCTATGTTATACCATAAGGATACCATGTTTCCCACTTTTGTCTAATTTACCAAAAGAAGAAAGTTGGGTAATTCAAAGCCCATACGTATTCGCAAACAACGATTATCAAGTTATAAAAAGGAAGGTGTTTTGGCTATTATTACAATAAGAAGATAATTTAACTTTATAGAGGGAGGGATTCAAGTGAATCAGATGTATGTTTATATAGTAAGTTCGATAATTATTTCTTTTCTTCCCTATATTCGATCGTTAGCTGGAACCATTCACACATTAATTCATGAAAGTGGGCATGCTATTGCAGCGCTTGTAACAAGCGGAAAGGTATATTCCATATCATTATTTGCAAATACAGAGGGCGTTGCATACACTGGTTCTAGATCATTGATTAGCTCGATTCTGATTAGCTATGCTGGTTATACGTTTGCATCAATGGTTTCATTTATATCATTTTACCTTATTTCAACTGAACAGATTATTATCTTATTTTACGCCTTTTTCAGTATAGCTCTCATTAATTTATTGCTGTGGGTTCGAAATGCATTTGGTGTTCTTTGGCTTTTCCTATACCTTGGTGGGTGTACCTTGCTTATCTATTATCAACTTTATTTTTTAAAAGAAGTAATGGTTTACCTATTATCTAGTATTATTTTAGTACAGTCTGTTATAGCTTCTTTCATAATCTTACTTTCAAGTGTCAAAAACATACAAAAGGCTGGAGATGCACTGCTGTTACAAAGGCTAACATACATACCTGCTTTTTTCTGGGGGGGTCTCTTTTTTTCTCAATCCCTTTTCAGTACATATTGTATTTTTCGCTTTTTGCTATAGAGAATTACGAATCACCAGCCTTTTCACATAATGACTTCTTTTTTATCATCAAAATTATGTACGGCTCATCCACTTTTGGTATGATGTATAAATGACCACACTTTACTTCAACTTGACACTTACTTTAAAATAAAATAGTAAATTGTATTAGTAGTTTAAAAGATCATGTTCAATCAACAAGTGTTATCGTCAAACAAAACCTCCTTTTCGTTTTATATAGTAGGAATTGTTTTAACTACAACACTATATAGCTTTTATCTCATCGGTTGGTTATAGAGATTCTCTAATAAGGCGCGCAGAGAGAGAAGCCATTGCATCTCCATTCAAAAAGGACGTTTTTCCCTTTTTGAAAAATCTCTTATAAATCATTTATTGGAAGGATTTTAGATATGGAAAGTACTATTCACAAACACCTTAAGACACAATCACTTTACTGGTTAAAAGATAAAATGACTGACTTGTGCGCAAACGAAGTGAAGCTTTTTATAAAAAGAAAAAGATTTAAGGCCGATGCTCTTGGTATTAACCTCAAACGTAGGGAAGCACGAATTATCGAAGTGAAAGCAACTCGCGCTGATTTCCTAAGAGATGAAGTGCTGCACTCAGAATATGGATATCATCATATTGCTGACTATGCTTATTTAATGACACCTGTTGGATTACTAGAAAAAGAAGAAATACCTAAGAGCTACGGATTATTAGAAATCGATGAATATGATACGATTACAGTTAGAAAAAAACCTGTCAGAAATCCTAAACCCCTTCTTTCCCTAGATACCCTTATTAAGCGAACAGGCCGAGCTGCGACAAATGCTGTTTTATTTCAAGAACTATCAAAGGAAAGAAAAGATAAAACAGAAGGGGCTTTTTCTAAAGGGGCTTCTGTCCAATTAATAAGCGCAACATGTCCAACTTGCAAAAAACGCAATAAATATTTAGTGAAAATGAATCAATCAGAAGTAACATGTCAGGTACGTAGTTGTAAAGAAGATATCCCCCTTACGAAAGCAAGGGTGCATATTATCACATCCTACAACGAAACATTTTTTCAGGCGTTGCAGTCATTAATGAAGTGAAGGAGAACGAATAAACAATGGACAATAAAGAAATGGAAGAAAAAGTAGTTGGTAATTTTCAACGTGATGAACAGATGATGATTCTTGTGTTTGCACAATGGTGCGTCAATAACGATTTAGACCCTAGTACTTTGTACAATCAGGCTTATCCTAAGCAAGCTAAAAACCCTAGTCTTCAACAGGCGTTTGATTTAACAGTATCCAAAAACGAATCTGGACATATTGCTGACGAAACAGTGCTTGGGGTCTTATCTCTTTTTGGAAATGAGGATCTAGCCTTAGTTATAACTGAAGCCATCGGAAATCGCGAAAGAAACTAACGATTATCATAGGGGAAACATTATATGAAACAGTCCTAATCATGATCGAACGAACATATGAATAAGAGATGGCATTTTCAGTGGAGGTGGATAATTTGATCCCATCATTATTGATAAAAGTTGCTCTTATTATCATTGTCATTCGTTCTGGTTATGTTGTGATTACTATGATGAATAAATCATTAAGCAGAAACACATTAGACCTCTTATATCATTTATCAATTTTTATCATTGCCCTATCTTTTTTAATATAAGTAAATTAGGTAGCAGGAAAGAAGGATCCTTTTTAAAAGGGATCCTTTGTTTGTTCTAATAAATACTTTACTCATGTAAAGACATACTATTTTCCTCATTTTCTTTATCATTAAATTACCTATACGCTTTCCGATTTCGATAGTGACCTTTATCCCTTTGACGATACCGTAAAGCATGACAATCATCACACATCGAAAATTCATGCTCCCAAGACAATTTTTTCCCACAGTACTTGCACTGTTTTGAAAGATTTCTAACACCATTTTTCAAGAAGTCATGTACACCCTCACTAATTTCTTGACGAACCCTCTCCCAGTAAATCGCTTCTGTTCTTCTTTCTAAACGGTATAAGAATAACAAATGCAAACCTATCGCTTTATAAGAAAGTTCGAGCTCTTCAAGTGTTCCTTTGATGATTTGTGGTTCAGGAAGTTCCTCCCCTCTTATAACTGCTATCATTTTCTCTTGCCATTGTTGAGTTAATCCCGGTTCTTTTGAAGAAAAAGGTAGATGCAAAAATCCATATAAGACTTTTAGTGAAAGACGTGCTTCAATTTCTGTATCTCGAATGGTTTCGTATAGTTCTCTCTCTTCAGAGAGTGTCGCTTTTTTCGTTCCTTTAGGACTTTCAAATTTCTCCCAAAGCTCAAAAAACGTACCAAGGTCTCTATAATATTTTTGAAAACGTTCAAAGACGGCATTTGTAGGCGCAATAGCAAATGTTTGTATCGACTCATCATCTTGTTGTAAAAGATGCTTCATAAGCTTTATGTCCTTAGTAAAGGCTACTTTTCCTACATCATAAATTCCTTTTCGACCAGCGCGCCCAGCAATTTGTTTTACTTCTTGTGAAGTTAACCGCCTTCTTCTAACTCCATCAAATTTCTCATTTTCTAAAAAAACAATACGCCTAATTGGTAAATTCAACCCCATACCAATCGCATCCGTAGAAACAATAACGGTTGTCTCACCATCAATAAACCGTTGCATTTGTTTTTTTCGAGTTTCTGGAGGCATACTTCCGTAAATCATGCTAACAGAGTGACCATTCTTTTGAAGTTGAGAAGCTGTTTCAAGAACTCTTCGTCTTGAAAAACAAACAAGTGCATCGCCTTTTTTTGTTTGTCTCATCATAAATTCTTTTCTTTCCACTTTAAGAGGAATGTCACGGCTGTAATCGAGAATCTTAATATCCTCGGAATCACCTAATAACTGAAGTACCATTGATTCAGCATTTCGACTCCCAATAATATGAACTTCATTTGCATTTGCTTTCGTGATTGCTTTATACCATGAGAACCCACGGTCCTTATCTGCAATCATTTGTGCTTCATCAATGACAATTACATCATAAGATTCTTTCTCATGAAACATTTCTACTGTACAAGAATTATGGCTAGCGCCTTCAATTGTCTTTTCTTCTTCACCTGTTTTTAACGTGCAAGGAACTCCCTCAGCATTTAATTTGTCGTATACCTCAAGAGCCAAAAGACGTAGTGGCGCAAGATATAAACCACTCTTAGCTTCTTTCATCCGTTCAAGAGCATGATGAGTTTTTCCCGTATTTGTTTCACCTATGTGTAACACGTAACGAATATTTCTACCACTCGAAGGTCTGTATTCTCGAGCAAAAATATCATCAAGAATTCTTGCATCTTCTTCTTTTTTTCTTTCAATTGCCGTTTGTTCTTCCGCTTTCTTTCTTTCACGCTCTGCTACATCCTCACGGTAGATTTCACTATGCAATTGAGGATCAAACGGCACATCTGCAAGTCTTAAAAGATCTGCAAGTAACTCTGCTTGTATTTGAGAGAAAAATTTCTTTTCCCAATAAGATAAAAATGGGCTAACAAACTCTTTTACCTTTCTTTCAGTCAACTTTCCCTCGTACACTTCTGCATAATGATCGTAAATTTCAGAGGTTAAATACTGAAGTACTTTCTTACTGACATATACAGTAAGCTTTTCTTTAATAAACCGCTGATAAAAGTGAAGATATTTCTCATATTCCCAAAAATGTGATTTATGCACTGCTCCTGTCAGTTCGTCAAAAAATTTTGACACTGTAAAATATTCTGAGGGAGTAAACGAACCATTTTCCTTTAGTGTTTCTTCAATTTTGTACGTTTCAATCATTTCATACTTAGGCTTCGTATCTACATCCAATGCTAGTTGCTGACTGACGCGGTGTCGTATATATAAGTAAAACAGATCTTCGTTTTCATCTACTACTATTTCAATGATTTTCTCGATTTTTTCTTGTACTTCTCCTCTTTTTTTAGAGAGTTCTTTTTCCTCTTTTTGTCTCTGGAAATTAACTTTAGCTTGCCTATACCGCTCCTGCCATTTGATTTCATTATTAAGAAAGACCCCATCTAACCAACTCACAACATGAAAAGGTTGATATCCTCGTATTTCATTCCGAAATAATCGGTTAATTACTTTTCGGTCAACTCCATCAACTTCATACCCTTTCTCTATTAAATAGGATTTCTTCTCTCTCTTTGGAACATCATTTGTCACTTTGTTCAACCAAACATTGGCCCAAATTTGTTCAACATAATTTTGTCTTTCGGATATGTACTGCTCATATTTAGGTAACGCTTCTTTCTCCTCAAGGTAACGATCAATATCTTCCATAACTTTCTTTTTTGTATGTTCAACCGCCTTAGGGTTAACAGTAGCTAATTTATTCATAACGTGCTCCTTCAAAGATCTGACATTGTATACTTAATCACCAATACAAATAGAGAAGTGTAAGCATTGCACTTCTCATTTTAAGCTTTATAGATCAATTCGATCAATAATAAAGCTATTACTTCGTCGTATAAGTGCGCATCCGCTTTAAAAAGTGGGTTAAACGGCTCGGTCTATACGTTGTCGTCACGTTCGAATTAGAGAAGTTCAGTAACAATGATCTATAATTGCTTAAAACAGTTAACTCTCTCCACATTTAATCGATTACTTTTAGAATACGGTATTAAACTAGTTTTATGCATCTTTATACAATAAGGGAGTTTATTCTATGCTCGCCACTAGAACATTCGTTCCATATAATTATTATACCAGTACTGGAGGATGAATTTCTAGACTGTCTTGCAAAAACAAAAAAAAGCCATTCATATCGAGGCTACTGAAAGAGGTTGAATTTCACCTTTTCAGTAGCCTCTTCATCCTCCACCTGTTTGTTAAATCTCTGTCTCTTTTCGTATTCAATATAAAGAAAGAGACAAACTAAGCTTATAACTTTTCATGAGGAGGTTTAAATTATGACATCAGATCATTTTGAGCAAGTATTCGAACAATACCGCAACCAAGGTGAAAACACACCCGTTTCTAATTTGAATCAAGAATCTATTGTTGCTGTTCGGAAAAATGAAGATGGTGATTTGATTGCTTTTAAAACGGATAATGGGCGAGAATTAGACTATATGACAGCTTTAGATGAGGCCAAGCAAGGGAAATTAGCACATGTAGATGTTTTCCACAAATACGGACGAGACATTTTAAGAAGTGAACCCGACGGCATAAAAGCAAATAACCTTGATAATTTGCCAACATTCTAACTTGTAGAAAAGGTATCAACAAACCTATTACTCTAAAGCTTCACAGGTTGTTCTTGACCTGCTCACGAATGAGCGTTCAAATTCGAGTCCGGTCTCCTGTAAGCCCCCATTCAAACAACGCATATAAATACGCAGCGCCTCCTGGTACGATACATGTATCAACTAAAGGAGGTGC
>NZ_JAWRVL010000018.1:0-90445 GCF_036663595.1 Halalkalibacter lacteus | reverse complement strand
GAATACGTTCCCGGGCCTTGTACACACCGCCCGTCACACCACGAGAGTTTGTAACACCCGAAGTCGGTGGGGTAACCTTTTGGAGCCAGCCGCCTAAGGTGGGACAGATGATTGGGGTGAAGTCGTAACAAGGTAGCCGTATCGGAAGGTGCGGCTGGATCACCTCCTTTCTATGGAGTCTTTACTCTAGTCGATATATGACGCAGGTCATATACGCTTGTGCTATTTGTTCAGTTTTGAGAGAACTCAAAACACTCGATTAAAGTAAGAGCTTTTGCTCCTGCGTCTGCGAGTAACGGAAGAAGGATACAGTTTATTTGCCTTTCAAAGTCTGGTGGCGATAGCAAAGAGGGCACACCCGTTCCCATGCCGAACACGGTCGTTAAGCTCTTTTGCGCCAATGGTAGTTGGGGGCTTCCCCCTGCAAGAGTAGGACGTTGCCAGGCACCTAAAAGCATTCCGTTGAGGAATGCTTTTTTTTCTGTGCACAAAATGAGAAAGGGCGTTGAAGCGCTCTGGTCCGAAAAGCAATACCTTCCCCGAATGAGCCAATAAGATGCTATTACTTATCTACTGAGGAATTGCTTCAAGAATCTTTGAAAATATTTTTACATAAAATGGACTTGAAAGTCTGAAACTTCTATAGTATAATATTCTAAATGCATTGAAGAGGAATAGTAGGATTAATTGAGCGATCAGAGAACTGTTGGGTGGTGCGAAACAGTTGCAATAAAAAAATCCGAACTCACCTTGAAGTAGCTCGCTGAAATTGAGTAAGAGTAGGTGGAGACGGGACCTACCCGTTACAGTAGGAGGATATAAAGGATTTAAAATCCGCGTATCTGTCAAGAGTGCATACCCCGTTTTGGTATGAAATCAGAGTGGTACCACGTAAGATGTCAAAAGTCTTTCGTCTCTATTTGTATAGAGATGAAAGGCTTTTTTTATGTAACTACAGAATATAAACGAAAGGTTGATAGCGTATGAAAAATTTTGAAAAGTATTCCAGAGCGTATTTTATGCCTCCTGTAAGCAGTATGAAATGGAGTGAAAAGGAGTATATAACCGAAGCTCCTATTTGGTGTAGTGTTGACCTTCGAGATGGGAATCAAGCTTTGGTCGTTCCTATGAGTCTTGAAGAAAAGCTTGAATATTTTCAATTGCTTGTAAAAAGTGGTTTCAAAGAAATAGAGGTTGGCTTTCCGGCTGCATCTGAAACAGAGTATGCTTTTTTACGTACGTTGATTGAACAAAGTTTGATCCCAGATGATGTAACGATTCAAGTGCTTACGCAATCGAGAGAACATATTATTCGTAAAACGTTTGAATCGCTGCAAGGTGTGAAAAAGGCGGTCGTGCATCTGTACAATTCAACCTCCGTAGCCCAACGCGAGCAGGTGTTCAAAAGATCCAATGACGAAATTATCGGCATTGCTGTAACTGGAGCAAAGCTATTAAAAAAATATGCTGGTGAAACTGAAGGAGATTTTAAGTTTCAGTATTCACCGGAAAGCTTTACTGGTACAGAGATGGAGTTCGCGCTTGATATTTGCAATCGGGTCCTTGATGTATGGCAACCAACGGAGGATCAAAAGGTGATCATCAACCTACCGGCTACAGTGTCATTTTCGATGCCACATGTTTACGCAAGTCAAATTGAATATATGAGTGACCACCTGAAGTTCAGGGACAATGTTATTTTATCAGTGCATCCTCACAATGACAGAGGAACTGGGGTTGCAGATGCAGAACTGGGAATGCTTGCTGGAGCGGAGAGAGTCGAGGGGACACTGTTTGGAAATGGAGAAAGAACAGGGAATGTAGACATTGTAACGCTTGCTTTAAACATGTTTTCGCATGGAGTAGACCCAAAGCTTAATTTTGAAAATATCCCAGAAATCATTTCCGTGTATGAGCCTCTAACAAAAATGAAAGTCAATGAGAGGCATCCATACGGCGGGGAACTAGTCTTCACTGCATTCTCAGGTTCACATCAGGATGCGATTGCAAAAGGAATGAAATGGCGTGAGGAAAAAGAATGTCAGTATTGGACGGTACCTTATCTAATGATTGATCCAAAGGATATTGGCAGGGAGTACGAAGGAGATATCATTCGTATTAACAGCCAGTCAGGTAAGGGCGGGATCGGTTATGTACTTGAACAAAAATATGGGCTTCAACTGCCTCAAGAAATGCGCGAGAGTTTCGGATATAGTGTGAAAAATGTGTCGGACCGTTTACACAAGGAACTAAAGCCTGATGACATATACGACATATTTAAAAAGGAATATGTAAACATTACGGCTCCAATCGAGTTTATTAATTACAAGTTTGTTCAGCATGACACGTACCAAACAGCCGTAACCATTCGGATAAATAGTGAAATCCAGGAATTTGAAAGTGGCGGAAACGGAAGACTTGATGCCATCAGTCATGGGCTTCAAACCAACCTAGGTTTACATTATAGGAATTTAATTTACAAGGAACACGCTTTAGAAATCGGGTCCGGATCACAGGCTGTATCCTATGTAGGTATAACTTCTCAGGAGGGTGCTGTTTATTGGGGATGTGGGATTGACGTCGATATTATGACTTCTTCGGTAAAAGCTCTATTTAGTGCAGTGAATAAAATGATAGTCATCGTACCTCTTTCGATTGAAAATGCCCCCTCCACAGGTGGTTCTAACAACTAGTTGACCTCTTAATTAAAGAGTCGGTGGGTTATTCCAGAAAGGTTAGAAAAAGAAGGAAATCGGTTTACCTATGAGAATATAGAACAAGCACTTGAACAGATTGTCAAGTGAGTACGATTGTAGAGGGACTATAGTCTTGATTATTACTAAAAACATATGGAGACAGGAAACACAAAGGAGTTATCTTAAAAGGGTTTTGAGACAACCTCTTTTGTGTCATTGTTAAATTAAAATATATACTGAGCTCCATCGTAGATATCCATTTGTTTCGAAACTAGCTTGAACTATACTTCCTTACAGAAACGCTTTTAATTGGAGCGTAATCATAACGCAAGCTGTTGTTGAAGAGGGAAATGAACAAAAAAAGTGCTTCCTCTCTCACTTGTTTCTATAGTAATTATTGCATTTTGTCTTTTAGCAACTTTCTGACATATTGATAGGCCGAGCCCTGTGCCGTTCGTTTTTGTACTAAAAAAAGGCGTACCGATTTTTTCGAGTAGTTCATCTTTAATACCGCAGCCCTCATCTTGAATGGCTAAGATAACCTCGTCACTTTTTTGATAAGTTTTAATAGTAAGTGATCCACCGGATGACATTGCATCTAATCCGTTTAGTGAAAGGTTCAGAAGTAGCTGGCGGATTTCCCCTTCATCTAACTGTAAAATCGGGCAATGATCTAATTCAAGACGCACAAATTTATTAACGTACATCGCTTTTGCATTAAGGAGTGGAAACAAGGTCTCTATAATAGCATTAAGCTCAATCGGTTTACGCTTTGGTTTGTCGGTTTTTGAAATAGAAAGAAATTCAGATAAGATATCATGGGCTCGGTCTAATTCTTCGATCATAATATCGACAAATTCAGGAGACGGATGTTCCTTTGACATTTGCAAAAATCCCCGTATCGTTGTCATTGGATTACGAATTTCATGTACAATTCCTGAGGCCATTTCCCCAACAGAATTAAGACGATCTAAACGCGACATTTCCTTTTCGACTAATGCCCTTTCG
This sequence comes from Halalkalibacter lacteus, assembly GCF_036663595.1. Classification (NCBI taxonomy): domain Bacteria; kingdom Bacillati; phylum Bacillota; class Bacilli; order Caryophanales; family Bacillaceae; genus Halalkalibacter; species Halalkalibacter lacteus. The sequence continues at coordinate 86,741 of NZ_JAWRVL010000018.1, read as the reverse complement.
GTGATATCTGTAATGACAGTCAGAAGACATCTTTCTCCGTGTACATCAAGAAATTCAGAAGACAATAAGCCTTCACGGTATTCTCCTAAATGATTTAAATAACTGATTCTCATACTTTGAACTGGATGGTTTAATTCAGACATATCCAAAACTATTTCTTCATCATCTTCCGAATGAATAATGTATTTCATTGAGTCCACTGTTTGATTAATGATATCTGTATAGTTATCGTAACCGGAGTAGGATAACCAACTTTTGTTCACATTAATATATCTCCAATCTTTGAGTGAACGCAGGGAAACAAGACATGGAGTCGCCTCGAAGATTTTGCGGAAACGTTCTTCTTCAATTATTTTTCGTTCTGTGACATCGCGAATCGAACAGACATAGACGCGCTTACCTGTAATACTCGCTTCTCCAAGTTGAATATCAACTGGAAAGTGACTTAGGTTTTTTCGCAAAGCAACCGTTTCAATCATTTTTTCTACTTGTATCGAATCTGAAAAATAAATGGACAGGTCTGGAACAAGTGTTTCGATATGATGACCAATTAATTCACTTTCGCTATAACCAAACATTTTTGCAACGGCTGGATTAATGGTAATGATCGTTCCAGTCACATCAAACGTAATAAGGGTATCAACTAGAGTCTCGCCAATGACTTTCATTAATTCATTTTGTAATTTAATTTGTTCCTGATATTGATGGATTTTTACAAAGGCTTCCACTTTCATCTTCAACGTTTCCGGGTGGAAAGGTTTTAAAATGTAGTCGATTGCCCCTGTTTCATATCCTTGTTTCACATGTTCCATCGCTTGAGAGATAGCTGTTATAAAAATAATTGGAACTTGTTTGGATTTCTTGCGAGATTTAATGATTTTCGCTGTTTCAAATCCATCTAAACCTGGCATTTGAACATCGAGTAGTATAACAGCTATATTTTCAGTCAATACATATTTCAGTGCCTCCTCACCAGAGTTGACACTGATCAGATTGTAGGAGGAAGTAGATAGTAATCCCTCAAGTGCAAGTAAATTTTCAGGACGGTCATCGACTAACAATATATTAGCTTTCTTTTGAATATTCCATTTTTCTTTATAGTTTTTCATTTGATCTATCTCCTCTTGAACTATGTACGAATGGTAGAAGTTGATTCACTTATTTGGACAACCAAACATGTAATAAAGAAAAAAGCTGATCTAGAAATACGGGTTTACTAATGTAGTCAGACGCCCCTATTTTAATGCATTTTTCTTTGTCATCTTTCATTGCCTTGGCTGTAAGTGCAATGATTGGTAATGTTTGATATTCAGGCATTTGTCGAATCGTTTGTATCGTCTCATAACCATCCATAACAGGCATCATGATATCCATAAGTATCAAATCAATATCTGGATTGTTTTTTAGAACAACTAGCCCATCTTCACCATTTTCAGCAAAGACAACGTTTATTTCTTTGTTTTCCAGTGCTGTTGATAGGGCAAAAATGTTACGCATATCATCATCAACAATAAGTATTTTTTTCCCTGTTAGGAGGGAATGTTGATCTGACTTTTCGTTAGCTCGTTCACTTGTAGCGGCTACTTCATCTAACAGGGTGCTAGGTTCATTTACGAGAGTTTTATCATTGATAGGTAAGTAAAAGGTAAACATACTCCCTTCTCCGACTTCGCTTTCAACAGCAATTCTGCCACCTAATAATTCAGCAATTTCTTGACTAATGGATAGACCTAAACCAGTACCACCGTATTTGCGGTTTATTGTACCATCTCCTTGTTGAAAGGCTTGAAAGATCAACTGCTGGTTCGCCTTAGGAATTCCCACCCCTGTATCTTTCACTATAAATGCGAGAATAGAATGGTTGTATTTAGTTGAACTATGTTTAGGTGGTTTTACTCTTTGAACATGTAACGTGACTTCTCCTTGATCCGTAAATTTAAATGCGTTTGATAATAAGTTATTGATTACTTGGTGTAGTCGGTGCTCATCTGTCCAAAGGTTGTCTGGTAAGTCATTCTCCAGTTGAACGTTAAATGCAAGACCTTTTTCTATAGCGAGAGTTGAAAATTGCCGATTAATAAAGGTGCATAAATCTCTTACATTGACCTCAGTTGGATTGATGTCAATCTTGCCCGATTCTATTTTCGCTAGATCGAGAATTTCATTGATTAAGTGTAGAAGGTCTTTTCCAGATTTAGAAATTGTATCGGCATATTCAACTTGTAGTGCTGTGAGATTCCCTTCCTTATTTTCAGTAAGCAAATGGGCCAAAATAAGCAAACTATTAAGTGGAGACCGTAATTCGTGAGACATATTGGCGAGAAATTCCGATTTATATTTGGAATTAAGTTCAAGCTGTTCGGCTTGTTTTTCCAATTCATTTTTTGTATTAGTAAGTTCTTGTGACTTTTGCTCAGACTGGTTAAATTGTTCTTCTAATTTCTCATTCATGCTAAGCAGTTCTTCCTGCTGCATCTGTAATTCCTCTGATTGACTTTGTAATTCCTCTGTTAAAAGCTTACTCTGCTGTAATAGATTTTCTATTTGCATGCGTCCTTTTACGCTGTTGACCGTAATTCCAATATGATTAGCTATTTGTTGTAAGAACTTTTCTTGAATTTGAGTAAATTTATAAAACGATGCGAGTTCAATGACGATCGTCACTTCTTCTTCAAATTCAACAGGGATAATGATCAAACTCGTTGGTTTAGCTGCTCCAATGCCAGACGAAATTTGAATATAATCTTCTGGGAGATCAGTAAGAAGGATTGTTCGCTTTTCCAGTGCAGCTTGCCCAACAAGGCCTTCATTGTGACGAAAACGGACCGACTTGATTTCTGTTGAGCTTTTGGCTGTGTACGCTAAACTTTGAAAGTATTCGTTCTCCCCAGAGCCTTGTTTTACATAAAATACACCGTAACTAGCGCCCACCATCGGGGTGATTTTCATCATAAATTGCTCAGACAATGTCTGTAAGTCATGAATTCCTTGGTACATGGTTGCGACCTCTGCGATACTATGTTCCAACCAACTTTTTTCTTGAGAAGCCATTGTCATCTTGTTAAATGCCTTAGCGATATCACCTGTTTCATCTTGGGATTTGACTTCAATCTGTGGTATATCTTCGGTGTTACTAGAGGTACTGGTAAGACTAGAAATAACGTTCATGATTTTAGATAGGTTCCGTGTAATGTTTTGTGATATAGCTAATCCGATGGTTATAAATAGAATAAGTGAGATAATGCTTAGAATAATAGTCATGCTGTATATATTTTGGACTAATTCTGTGTTTTCTGATCTTGCTTCATTCATTAATTCCTGGTTGCGATTTGTCAGGAGATTAGCAAGAGGAGCAAGTTTACTACCTGTTGGTAACACTTCTGTCATAAAATAATCTAGGGCTTCTGTCTGGTCTTTGTTCTGTTCATAGCGAGTAACTAACCTCTCATACTTCAATCTGAACTCTTGATTTAATTCATATAGATCATCTACGTCATTTTTACTTTCGGGTTGGGTTACCATCGTTCTCGTTTCGTTGATTAGCCCATTTAATTTCTCATTTGCTGTTCGTAATTCGCTTATAAAATCGGGGTCTTGAGTTAAGAGATATCCGCGTAATCCATTTGTTTGTGCGAGTGAAAGCACTTGAATGTCTTTAGTATTTGATAGAATTTGAACCCGAAGATCGATAATACTTGAATACGAGTTGTTTATTTTGTCGATGTAATAATAAAAAGTCATACTGGTGCCTCCGAAAAATAAGGCGAGAATGAAAAAGCTGATCAATAATTTTTTGCCGATTGTAAACTTCACTGTAATTGCCTCAATTCTATTCTTGAATTTTCCTTTTCAAAAGTTTCCTTTATTATAAATCGCGCAACGAATTTAGTTGAATAATATGTCAGATAATCTCACTTTAAATATGTATTTAAAATACATATTAAAAACAACTTCCTTCATTATATACCTAAAGTACGTAGACAAGAGAGAAAGGGGAGTTCACAAAATAGACACAATTCTCGTGACTAGTTTCGACAACCAGAATGAATTAACCTGTCATATACTTAGTCATGTTGAAACAAACTAGAAGAATTTGGAGGGTTATACAGTGGCGACTCTAACAATGGAAAAAAAGCAAGTGTTTTCTAATTATACAACCCAACTTTTTTATGATGAGATGTTCGATCAATCAGGAAAAGTTAGGTGTTCTTATAAAAAACTCTACCAACGATTTGTCAAGATGGGGATAACTGAGCTAAGTAATAGGAATTTGTTTATGCAATTGCAAATGGTTAGAAAGGGGATCACGTTTACTCTCTATGGAGACCAAGAGGATACCTCTTCGGAACGTACGATTCCTTTTGATATCAGTCCAAGGATTATTAATTCTGATGAATGGACGTTTCTTGAAGGTGGATTGAAACAAAGGGTGCGGGCTTTAAATGCGTTTATAAAGGATGTATATCACGAGCAAAACATTCTTCGCGAAGGGATCATTCCAAGAAAAATGATAATTACGAATCCTTATTTTCGTCCAGAAATGATGGGAGTTAACATCCCAAATGATAACTATATACCTTTATCTGGGATTGATTTGATTCGTAGTGAAACAGGAGAGTTTTATGTGCTAGAGGATAATTTGCGGAATCCTTCGGGAATGTCCTATGTCTATCAAAATCGTTCGATGATGATGCATCTTTTCCCTGAGTTATTTTTTGAATACGATGTTCGTGATATTGACCAAGGGGTAAATGACTTACTAGGTAGCTTACGTAGTTTAGCTCCCAAGGAAAAAGTTGACCCTCTCGTTGTTTTACTTACGCCTGGTGTCCATAACGCTGCTTATTATGATCACACGTTTCTCGCTCAAGAGATGGGGATTGAGCTTGTTGAAGGGAGAGACTTAACGGTTATCGATCAGAAAGTGTATGTAAAAGGTATTCAGGGACTTCGTCAAGTTGATGTGATCTATCGCCGGATTGATGATGAATTTCTTGATCCACTTGCTTTCCGTTCAGATTCATTACTTGGGGTACCCGGGTTAATGAATGCGTATCGTGCTGGAGAAGTAGCTCTTGCTAATGCACCAGGCACAGGAATTGCAGATGATAAAGCAGTTTATGCGTTTGTTCCTGATATGATTCGCTTTTATTTGAATGAAGAACCGATTTTAAAAAATGTTCCTACATATACGTTATCAACTGAGGAAGAAGTCGAATTTGTTCTGTCACACTTACAAGAGCTTGTTGTAAAAGAAAGATCTCTATCAGGTGGATACGGGATGCTAATAGGACCTAAGGCTTCTGAAAGTGAAATTAATGAATTTGCAGCAAAAATCAGAAAGGAGCCAGAACGTTTTATTGCCCAGCCGACGTTAAAGCTGTCATGCGCTCCTTCCTTAATGGAAGACGGAGAGGTGGCCCCACGTCATATTGATTTACGTGCATTTGTATTTAAAGGGAAAGAGATTCAACTCGTGCCAGGTGGTTTAACTAGAGTTGCACTAAAGAAAGGTTCGTTAGTTGTTAATTCCTCACAAGGGGGCGGAACAAAAGATACGTGGGTATTGTAAGAATTTTGCTAAAATTATTAGATAAGATGAGGTGAAGGATCATGATGAACCGTTCTGCAGAATTATTATTTTGGATTGGGCGTTATCTAGAAAGAACAGAAAATCATACAAGACTAATTGATGTAAATTATCATATGCGTCATGAATTAAAGGGAAGTGCAGACCAGCAGGAATGTGTGTGGGAGCGACTTGTAACTACAATTGGTAGTGAATATTCATGGAACAAAAGTGACGATCAATTGAATGAAACAACGGCACTTGCGCTTTTGACTTTTGATCGCACGAACGTCAATTCTATTTACACTTGTATTTATCAGGCGAGAAGCAACATGCGTGCACTTAGACAATTATTACCTGATGAGTTGTGGGATATTATGAATGCTTCTTATCTTTGGTTGAAAGAACAAGATATACATAACATTGTGGATCAATCTCCGCATTTATTTTATCAGCGAATCAGAGAGTGGCTAGCCGGGATTAATGGTACAGCAGATTCCGCTATCCTTCGAGGACAAGAATGGAATTTTATTCAGGCTGGTAAATACTTAGAACGGACAGAGAATATGTTACGTCTTTTACAGACCGTTTACAGCAATCTCGTGCAGGATCGCTTTTCTACCATCGATCAGAAACAATACAATCGAATGATTATTTTACTGAAGTCTGTCGGTGGATATGAGGCATTCCGTAAATTCCATGCTGATGATGTTACCTTTGAAAAGATATTTGAATTTATCATGCTGAATTCGCAATTTCCTCGCTCAGTCAGCTTTTCCTTAAGTTCCTTGGAAACGAGTTTACTAGCAATTAAACAGCATGAATACCAATTAGCGTCGTTATCTGATCAAGCAATTGATCTGACAGCAAGAGTGAAAGAGGTATTAAATGGTATGAAGGCTGAGGGAGACGGATTAGACCTACTTCAAGAGATGATGAACTCATGTCATCAACTTGATCGTACAATCTCAGAAAATTTCTTTCAGGAGGAGTTTGTTGAAGCGTGAAACTACAAATTTCTCACCTTACAAAATACACCTACTCTGAACCGGTCGAAGACAGCATCAATGAGGTTCGTCTGACTCCAAGGACAGATGATAATCAGGTATGCTGTGAACATTCGATCTTGATTGAACCGACCACGTCTTTATTCTCATTCAAAGACTACTTTGGTAATGTTGTTCATCACTTTACTATTCCCGCAACTCATCACAAGCTTGTGGTTGAATCACGGTCAATCGTAGAAACCGAAGAGAAACATATAGTAAAAATCAAGCCGGTTTCTTATGAGACTGAATGTAATATATTGAAAAGTGAATCTTTTCAGAATGAGTATGCTGAATATTTAACAGAAACAGACTATACGCGGATCACTCCTGAGCTTCGGATGTTTTGTGCTGAAGCCCTTCATCTTGATCATGTAAATAGTGTCTATGAGTTGCTTGAAAAAATCTCAGACTTGCTATTTAGTAATTTCATTTATGATGCAGGAGCATCTAATGTTCATACAACGGTAGAAGATACGTTACGATTAAAAAGAGGAGTCTGTCAAGATTATGCTCATGTGATGATTGCGATTTGTCGCATGTTTTCAATCCCGTCTAGATATGTAAGTGGTTATCAATTCATAGGCGATATAAATGATGATCAAAACGAAATTCAGCATGCTTCACATGCATGGGTAGAAGCAAATGTTCCTTTCATAGGATGGGTCGGCTTTGACCCGACGAATAATGGGAAAATCGATTGGCGCTATATTAAAATTGGCCATGGTCGAAACTACAACGATATTGTTCCGTTTAAAGGAATTTATAAAGGCACAGGAACACACAATTTAGACGTGTCAGTAGACGTTAAAATTTACAGACAAAAGGATCATTTAAGACACCAATATTTATGAGGTAGCAATGGTTCCGGACGTTGCGCGCCTGCGGATTGAGAAACCCACTCATAGTAGGTTTTAAAACAATGCAACGGCTTTGCTCATTGCTTAGAGGCTACTGAAAAACGACCTTTTTCAGTAGCCTCATATTTATAGAAGTGTCTTTTTATTTCAGAGCACCCTCTTCCTAAATCATATGATTTTCTCAACATTCACACGACCAGAAAAGAACGTTGCACCGCCGCCCATGTCTGCTAATCGATCAGGGGCTAGCGCATTAACCAATTGTTTCTTACCTGGCATATCTGCCCATAACCCTTGGCTCACGACAACTCCTGGTAGAACATTGTCACCAACTGCAGCTGTGATTTCGCACTCGCCACGGTCATTCCAAATTCGAACTAGCTCCCCGTCCTCAATTTCTCGCTTTTTGGCATCTTCCTGATTAAGATGAACTTTCGCTGTTTTTTCTAATTTTCTATGTTTCTCGTTATTTGAGAACGTAGAATTTAAGAAGTTGTGATTTGGCCCAGGAATAAATAAGAAAGGGAAGTCGCCGTCGTTCACTAATGGAGTATGCGTAGGAAGGCCTGGATATCCTTTTTGTTCCATTTGTTTTGAATAGAGCTCAATCTTTCCGCTCGGTGTATTGAGTTTGTTCAAAGAAAACTCTGTTCGGTCTGCTTTCATGTACTGTTCTTTGACTAAACTATTATAATTCACATGTTTAAAATAAGGATTTGCCGGATGATCAAGGGCTTGTCGAATCATCTCTTCATCTGAGTCTTTTAATGCTTCGTCTTCAAAGCCCATTGCTTCTGCAAGTAATCTGAATAGATCCATATTTGACTTGCTCTGTCCGAATGGTTCAATCACTGGCTGTTGCAAATGTACGTAATGATGCCAATAAGATGTGTAGAAGTCCAAATTTTCAAAAGCAGATGTTGCAGGTAAAACAATGTCTGCATACTGAGCAGTTTCTGTTAGAAATAAATCATGGACAACGGTAAATAGATCATCTCGTTCTAGGCCTTGACGCACTTTATTGCTTTCAGGTGCAACAAGTGCAGGGTTCGAACTATACACAAATAAAGAGTAGACAGGTGGATCTGTTTCTAGCAATACCTTCCCTAATTGATTCATATTAAACATTCTTGTTTGCTTGTTTTTAAGTAAATCAGGTCGTTGTAGGGAGGTGGTATTGTAATCTAAGAAGCTACTGTTTGATTTTATTGCGCCACCGCCTGGATTAAGCCAAGCCCCCGTAAGTGATGGCAAGCAAGCAATCGTTCGCACGGTCATTCCACCATTATCATGATGCTGCAAGCCATTTCCGATTCGAATGAAAGAAGGGGAGGTAGAGCCATACATCCGAGTTAATTTGTAAATATCTTCAACAGGAACACCCGTTATTGTAGAGACCGTTTCTGGATCATACTGTTTTACATGCTCTTCTAACTCCGCGTAACCAACCGTATATTCCTTCAAAAATTTCAGGTTGGTCATCTTCTCAGCAAACAAAATATGCATCATTCCAAGAGCGAGGGCACCATCTGTACCTGGGCGAATTGGAACGAACCAATCAGCCATCCGTCCTGTTTGGTTCTTATGAACATCAATGACAACGATTTTCGCCCCACTTTGCTTGCGTGCTTTTTGAGCAATCGTCATTTGATGCATATTTGTGCTAACGGCGTTAATTCCCCACATAAGAAAGAGCTTTGTTTCTGTTGTTTCCTCAGGGTCGCATCCAATACTAGCACCCATCGTGTATTGATAGCCTGTAGACCCTGCGACTGAACAAATAGCTCGGTCTAATTGACTGGCTCCAAGACGATGGAAGAAGCGACGATCCATCCCCTCAGCAGTAAGGTTGCCCATATTTCCGTAAAAACTATAAGGAAGAATCGACTCAGGACCGTGTTTGTCGATTAGCTCTTTCCATTTGGTTACAATCGTATTAATTGCTCCCTCCCATGTGATGGGAGCGAACGTTCCTGCTCCTTTTGGTCCAACTCGTTTTAATGGAGTCGTTAATCTATTAGAATCATAAAGACGTTCTGTCATATTTCTTACTTTATTGCAAATATTCCCTTGAGTTACAGGGTGATTAGGGTCTCCTTGGACTTTTACAAGTTTTCCGTCCTTTTTATGAACTAATAGGCCACATTGATCAGGACAGTCAAGAGAACATACGGATGGAAAGACACCATCATTCTTCGTTACAAATGATTGCATGGTTAAAATCCTTTCAAAAATAATGAAGTTAGTAGATTATAACACTTAATTTAATAGTAGAAAAGTTTCGTAAAATAGGGGTTTATTAATAGTGAACCGCCATCTCTTTTCTTATTCCTTACGAAAAAAAACCTTCTAAAAAATCCAATTTTGGGAAGAGTAAGGACAAAAGGGGTTGAGCAGCATGCATTTGTTCAGTCATTATACAGTAGAAAAGCGTGAAACTGGCTATGAGATTCTTTTGTATTTAGATCCGATGGAGGAAGAATATTCAGAAGAATTCGGACTATTAAAGGATAAAGATAAGAAAATAATTGAAAAAGAAGCAAGTCGTTATATAAAAGAAAGGCTTCCTGAATTTAAAGGGGGATTAGTAAAAGTTATGGGAGGTGCTATGTTAGTAACGACACTCGTTTTTGGAGCGGGTGCAAGTACGACCAAGGCAGCTCAAATAAATGAAGCAGAGTCACTTGATGATAAAGAGGATGTAACCAAAAGTGTGGTTGAAGAAGTTTTGTTAAATATTTCAACAAGGCATGATTCAACTAGCGATGTGTTAAAGGAACTAGAGAAGGTAAAAGGGGAGAATGAATCAATTACGATACCAGAAAGAAGCAATGAAGAAATGAATATGGTAGAAGCAGAATTTGTGTGGCTTGCTAAAATGATTTATTGTGAGGCAAAAGGTGAATCATTAGAGGGGCAAATCGCTGTTGGTGCGGTTATTTTAAATCGGGTTGAAAGTGATCAATTCCCTAATACAGTTGAGGAGGTTATTTTAGAGAAAACTTCTGGCACCTATCAATTTAGTCCAGCAGGTAGTGGGGCTATTTATTCAGCTAAGCCTGATGCCAATAGTATAGAGGCTGCTAAACGTGCTCTTGAAGGGGAGGATCCAACGAATGGCTCTCTATATTTTTATAACCCGGATAAAACGGGTGATCAATGGATTAGAACTCGAACAGTTTCGACGGTGATCGGAAATCATGTTTTTTCGTATTGATGGATGTTTTATTATAGGGAAATTCTTTTTCATAATCTGGGTATTTAAAATTGAAGTATAACTGAACGAGAGACAGAGGCCGAGTTTTATGTGCACTAACAAGTAGAAAGTGAACTTTGTGCTAATGTTACTTTTGAAAAAAACTCCCAACTATTATTTTTTTAAAAAAGTATTGAAAATGCTTTCAATATTGTGTATTGTAGGATAGCGCAGTAACCTTGTAAAAAAACATTCGTATGATTCATTTCAAAGGAGCTTGTTGATCACGTCTTCAAGCTCTCTTTTTGTTTACAATAATTGAATTTAATTCGTATTTGTTGGAGAATCCTTTCTTGCTAGGGCTTTTTTTGCTTCGTTATAGGTGAGTCCGGATTGGTCGTTCAGACGTTTGACCTCTTCAATATTTGTTCCTGAAAGGGTTTTATTCTTATGATTCATAACTATTTCTCCCTCCTATTCACGTTTTTATTAGTATGAACAAAAGGAAAGTCGTTGATGACAGTCAAACGAGAATGATTGCTGAAATCTTGTTATATTTGGAACGGAACAATATTCTCTTAGAAAAGAGGACGGTTGATCAGCTTTTAAATGAAATGGAAGAGAAAATAGAAGAAGTGGGATTACAGTTCGTATCTATTCGAAAAGGACATCCAGGGGAATTGGCGCGGCCGCGTCGGTTTGAACTGGTTGCGGCTTTGAATCGTTTGCGTAGTTTGCGGTGTGAATAGCTATAGGATAGCACTAACAGTAGTAATACGTTGATCAGCTCTTTGTCGTTCGTGGTAAGGGGGGGGAACCTAGTGAGCGATGAAAGTCCTTCTATCAAAATCATTTAATTTAAATTTTTGGAAATTGTTCATAGCCGACTTCTTTTTTTGAATAGCCACCATGTAAATAACTGATTCTATATAGTAAAACAATTAACTGTCAAAGGAGGAGTTCTATGAGTGACAGTACTCTAAGCAGTCTTATCAGCTATGTACATTCAGATGATTTTAGGGAAATGTGTAAGGAATTCAACATTAAAGTCGACAACACTCCTAGAAGCATTAAAGAATTAGAAAAAGAATTGCCAAACTTTTTTTCAATAGTTGAAGACGATGTAAAACCAAAACTTTGTATTTTATTCGGTGTTTATTTTGGAGAAGTCTTGAAAGAAACCTTTGAAGGTATGGGAGAGTGGGGCTCCTATTATCCGGTTGAACCAACTAAAACTGAGTTTAGAATAATGAATGGAGAATCTGAAGCAATCCTTCGTCCCGTATTAGCGATAAAGGACTGTATTTACAAAGGAGAGCCTTTGTCTAAGTATATAAACTCGGTTGAAGAAATAATGAATTCTGAACATGGCATAAATAACGCAAAGAAGTAACAAAAATTTTTTTGTTACTTCTTTTTAACATAACTCCGAAAGAAGCCCCTACTTCAACAAAAGTGGTTTTCTTTTGTAAGTGGCGGGTAGTTCACGTGATGCTGTGGTTTATACCAAGGATGGTTTCTATTCCTTTATAAATCTCGCCACACCAAGGCTCTGGTGGTTCACCAGTATTATTTCAATCGTATCTACTTTGTTTTCATCCTCTGAGATATTATCATCACTACTCCCACGGTTTGTCAGTCGTGATAAAACTGGCCAATTCTTTACTTCTTATTCTGTGTTCTTTGCGTTTGGCAGCTCGGTCTTCTCCGGTTTCGTGTAATTTCATTTCTTCTTTGGTTTGAGGGATTACTTTTGGAACCTTAGTTGGTTTTCCTTTTTCATCTAAAGCAACAAATGTTAAGAAGGCTGTTGCTGCTATTTTTCGCTCACCAGTAAGTAAATTCTCTGCAATGATTTTTACGAATACTTCCATCGAACTTGTTCCTGTCCAAGATACAAAAGAAATAAAGGAAACTGAGTCATCTGGTGTGATCGGATTTAAAAAATCGACGGAATCAGTCGAAGCTGTGACACATCCTCTTCTCGAGTGCCTTGTAGCTGAGATGGATGCAATCATATCGACATCACTCATTAATTTGCCTCCAAACAATGTATTGTGGTTATTAATATCATTCGGAAACACTCTGCTTGTTCTAACGACTCTAGATTCATTTGCATATTTTGATTCCATGTTTACCTCCAAGTTAGTTGTTCTCATTTATCATAGGTGCGAATTTTATTGAATTCTGTCAATTCAATGATCTTTCAAGTTAGGAAGGTTTTATTAACTTATTTATTAACTTATATGATAGTATATGAAGAAAAAATTTAGTGAATTCACATCCGAATTGAATGAGTTACATTTCTGTACATTCAGAAAATCGTTTTCTTGGGTGCTTTCGGTTTTTATTAATGCCCCATCAATCCATATTTGATAGGAGTAAACAATTAAAGGTAGGATTGTTTTGAAAATATTGGCTTCTTCATAATCATATTCTCTTAGTGCTAAGATATAGAAAAAAGGGTAGTGAGCGCACTAATATGCTTCACTACCCAATTATTTATTTACTCTGACTTTCCTTTTCTTCTTCATTTCGTGTTTCTAAATGAGCTACATGAGCTTCTCCCCACTTACTCATCATCTCTAAAATGGGGATCAAGCTTTTCCCATGTTCTGAAAGGGAATATTCCACTTTAGGTGGGATTTGGGCATAGACTTTTCTTGTTACGAGATCATGTTCTTCTAATTCTCGTAATTGCGAAGTAAGCATTTTTTGAGTAATACCTGGTATCGCTCTTTTTAATTCGTTAAACCTCATTACATTGTCATTTACTAGTGGAAAGAGGATTTTGTGTTTCCACTTTCCTACTAAGGCTTCTAATGCAGTATTTACTTTACATTCAGACATTGCTAGTCCTCCTATTAGTATCCTTTTGTATACTATACCACTTTTTTGTGCGTACTTATCAAACCTTTTTATATAGTTCATAATAACAATATCCAATAACAAATCAGTTAAGTTATTGTGAAAAATCATTACGGAGGGGAAGGTATGAGTTTTCAATTACATCCTGATACGGAGCTTGGTCCTGTTAAATTAAAAGTTAGTAATCTGGAGCGTTCGATTACTTTTTATAAAGAAGTCATAGGGTTTGACGTTTTGAACGAGCAGAATAAGGTTGCTGAGTTAACGGTAGATGGAAATGAACCGTTGCTTATTTTAGAAGAGGTTGAAGATGCAATTGTATATCCACCGGGCACGACTTTAGGATTGTATCACGTAGCGATTTTGTTGCCTGAACGACATGAGTTAGGTATGTTTCTAAAGCACATACTTGATAAGCGTATTCAAATTGGTTCAGCCGATCATTTCGTGAGCGAGGCGATCTATTTATCTGACCCAGATCATAATGGACTAGAAATATACAGGGACCGGCCACGAGACGGATGGACAAAAGAAGCGAATGGCGATTACAAGATGGTTACTGTGCGCATTGATGCTGAAGGCTTGATAAAGGAAGCAGGAGATCAAGCGTGGCAAGGGTTACCCGCTAAAACGAAAATTGGTCATATTCATTTACATGTCAGTGATTTACTAGAGAGTAGGGACTTTTATAAAAATGTACTAGGATTTGATGTAACAGTTGGAAACCTGACGAACGTAGGGATGTTGTTTCTCGGAGCTGGTGGGTATCATCATCATATTGGTTTTAATATTTGGGCGGGACCTAACGCTAAGCAGCGACCGCTTAATGGAGTGGGAATTGCATATTATACTATCATTTTCCCAAGTCAAGATGAATTGAACAAACAGATTGAACGCATAAAATTGAATGGAGTAGCTTTAACTGAACAAGGTGCCAGAAAGTGGAAGGTACAAGATCCATCTGGTGTTGAAATACACTTAACAGCACGATTATAAAATAGGAGGAAAAAAAAGATGAAAACGAGTCAAATAGGTTTATTTATTGTTCGCGTTGTGGTAGGAATAACATTTATGTTACATGGACTGGATAAGTTCCAAACTGGAATTGGCAACATTGCAGGGTGGTTTGATAGTGTTGGTTTACCTGGGTTTTTAGCATATATTATTGCTGTAATTGAGTTAGTAGGCGGGATTGCAATGATCCTTGGGATTGGAACACGAATTGTAGGGGGATTATTTGCACTCGTGATGGTTGGGGCGATAGTTACAGTCAAGTTACCTGCTGGATTTTTAGGAGGATTTGAATTAGATGTAATTTTACTTGCGGTTTCAATTCAATTAGCTATGAGTGGGAGTAGTATTTTCTCGCTAGACCAAGTTCTCACGCGCTCAAAAGAATTAGGATTCAAAGCTTAGTTCGGAAGAGCGCTCATTGCTTGGTTGGGACAGTGGCGAGTAAGTAATAATGTTACATTCTAATGATTGAGGATAAGCATGAAACTTTTTACTTGAAAACTAACTTGAGTCATTCTCAAGTTAGTTTTTTTTTTAGCAAATTCGAAGTGTTACTATTCAAAAGATGATAGTGAGTGACCGGTGAAAGACACGAATCGTGAACAGTTCCGGTTGCTCAATCGATTCAGACGATTGGACCCAATGGTCTATAATTGATAGAAGAAGATTGAAAATGCTCGAAAACAAAAGTACGATAGGCTAGAGTAGAATAAACTTTTGACTTTGAGGAGGGTTTTTAGTGGCAAATATTTCATTTGAAATTAAAGAAACGGTAGCTGTTTTATCAGAAAGTACAAAAGGATGGAAAAAGGAACTCAATCTAATTAGTTGGAACGGGAGAGAACCAAAATATGATATTCGTGAATGGTCACCCGATCATACGAAAATGGGAAAAGGTGTGACGTTATCTGAGGAAGAGGTCGCTATATTGGTTCAAGCATTAACAAAAGATTGATTAGTGAGGGGGAAATGTTTTTTTAGTTATAGCAGTTAAGAATGAATGGTTGAAATATCTTTGAGGAGTTATTTGAATGTTGCAAACCCTACTTTAGTAATGGTTAATTTTTTGATTGACAGGGTTTTTCAAATGGATGTAGACAACATTTTAGCTATGGAGATTTTACTTGAGCAATACAAATGATAACGAATTAAGATTAGGTTGTGATGTATAGCCTAAGCTTTTCTATGCCAAGATTTATTTTGCAACCACTCATTGAGAATGCGATTTATCATGGCTTAGCTGATGAAGGACGAATTTGATGTCGAAATCAACAAAGTAAACGAATGTCTTGTCATTTCAATTCATGATAACGGAAAAGGGTTGTCTGATGAGGAAATTCATACGATTTTGTATGAGGAAAGTGATGAAAATAAAACTGATATCGGATTGGAATGAACTATGTCAAAAGTATGCTAGAATCTTATTACGAGAAAAAAGCGCACTTGGATATTAAATGTGAAAGCGGCAAAGAACGACGGTTGTTCTTAGGACCCCAGTGGATAAGTGAAAAATGATTAAGATAAAGGGTGTGTTGGGTCTGCTCCATTTAAGGAGCAGGCCTCTTTCGTGGAGGATGAAAATGTGAGCAACATCACTTTTTTTTTCGTGTAAAGATTTATAATAAAGGAAATAGTGAAAAAAGCTGATGATTACATGCGTTGTAATTAATGGAGGATAGAAAGTGGACTTAATTATTTCCTTATTAGATGAACCGTTGTTATTATTATTTGTTATTTTGTTTATAGGGTCGATGCTCGGTCAAGCAAAGGTAAAAGGACTGAGTTTAGGTACCTCTGGTGTATTGCTTGTTGCGATGTTATTTGGGCATTTTGGTTATCAGATTTCTGCGACAGTACAAAATTTAGGGCTAAGCTTGTTTATTGTTGCGGTTGGACTACAAGCTGGACCACGATTTTTTCGAATGATGCGCTCAAGTGGCCTTGTTTTTGGTATCATTGGACTACTCATTGTGCTGGTCGCTGCAGTTACGACGGTCGTTGTATCTAAGCTGTTTGGTTTGTCTCCGGCACTAAGCATTGGTCTTATGACAGGAGCTCTTACTAGTACGCCGGGGTTAGCTGCCGCTCTTCAGGCAACCAATGACCCACTTGCTTCAGTGGGATATGGGATTGCTTATCCTTTCGGCGTCTTAGCTGTCGTGTTATTCGTGCAGCTTTTACCTAGAATGCTTAAGATTGACTTGGTGAAAGATTTGCACCAAACAGTTGATCCTGTACGGAATGAACGATCTCCCGAAGTGATTACGATCGAAGTAACGAATCCTTCGATTAATAAACATACGTTGAAGGAACTCCGATTTAATCAATACAAATCCGTTGTCATTAGTCGCGTCATACGTGGCGACCGAAATATTATTGCCTTAAATGATACAGTAATTCTACAAGGAGATCGTCTTGTTGCCGTAGGGTTGCGAGAAGATTTAGATCAGATTTGTAATGACATCGGAAGAGAAGTGCAGGCACACTTCAAAAATTCTGACCATGTGAAGCTTCGTAAAGTAGTAGTAAATTCAGAGGAAATGATCGGAAGGAACTTAAGAGAATTAGAGTTACGTAGAACATACGGTGTAACCGTCACCAGGATGGAGCGTGGGGGCTTTGAGTTTAATCAAAATTCAAAGTGGAGGATGGAACGAGGAGATGTCCTAACTCTAGTGAGTAGCGAAGACCGTTTAAACGATGTCGAGAAGCTGTTTAGTAAAAATAAGTTAACGGTGACAAATGTGCATATTTTTTCATTGAGTTTGATTTTGTTAATTGGGATAGTAGTAGGAATGATTCCCATTCACTTACCTCAATTAGGTACGCTTACGTTAGGGGTGGCTGGAGGCCCTTTATTTGTTGCGCTGTTAATTGGACACTTTGGAAAAATTGGTCCCATTCGTGCTCGATTTTTTCAACCATCCAATCAAGTAATCCGTGATATTGGACTCGTTCTCTTTTTAGCAGGAGCAGGTACGACTGCTGGTCAAGGTCTTGTAGAGGTCGTTCAAAGAGAAGGGCTTAGCCTTATTTTGGGAGGGGCTTTCATTACAGTTATTCCGATCTTCGTTGGTTTCTTATTAGCGAGAAAACTATTTCAATTAAGTGTCGTTCATTCATTAGGTGCCCTTTGCGGTGGACTAACGAGTACTCCTGGATTGGGTGCAGTCAATCAACTCATTGATTCAGATGATCCATCCATTGCGTATGCGGCAGCTTATCCTTTTGCACTAATCTTTGTTGCAATCGCAGCACAATTACTTGTCTTTTTCCTATGAAAGGATATCAAAGAGAAAATAGAAGGCCTATATAGTGTTTATTTCTCAATGACAGTCGAAAAAACGAACTAAATGTAGGCTTACTGCGTAAAAGAAAAAAACATTAGGAACCTTGACGTCATGTCGAGGTTTTTTTGCCAGGTAAGATTTATGTCTTTAGGCTAAAAGAATGTCTATAACTAATTTTTAAAAATAATAAGATGTAATTCAGCCAATTTAGGGTAAGTCTAATAGGAAACGATTATACCTGGGGTGAGACAGATGACGAATATTAATGGTCAAATTATATCCGGTGAATTTGATAGCGAAATGAATGAATTTGTTCTTCAAAAAGTGAAGAATTATCCAACTGAATCGACTCTGAAAGAAAGTCAATTCTCAAGACTTTACCGTTATTTGAAGGAACAAGAAGGTAGTGCAGGATCCCAAGTCATTACTTTGTATGACCAAATGTTAATCCCATTATCGAATGAAGATATTAAAGCTTTATTATCTGATCTCGAACAGATTCAACATTTGTATCATTAACTTCTAGCCGATTGCTCTTGTAAGATTATTTAATGATTTTGCAAGTGTTCATAAAGGTGTTTACAAAATTTCACCTTCTTGATATATTCTATGTGGATTTTAAGAATCAATAAATTCTTAACTTGCTAGAAGCATTGGTTCTTAAAATCATGGTAAGACATTTATATAACTGTTTAAGTTGAAACGATTACTTAGTAGTTGATAGCGTATGTTTGATTTTTGTTCATTGTTGAAAGACGAAAGGGAGGGGCTTGTGCAATGAATTTTATATGGGGTATTTTGGGTATTGTCACTGTTTTTGCGATTGCTTTTGTTTTTTCGAGTAATCGAAAGTCAATTAAACTACAAACAATCTTAGGTGGATTAGCCATTCAAATCGGTTTTGCTTTTATAGTATTAAAGTGGGAAACGGGAAAGGCGTTCTTGCAATGGCTAACATTAGGAATTGTAGCCATCATTGAATATGCCAACGAAGGGATTGGCTTTTTGTTTGGCGGCTTATTTGAAGCAGAAGGAATTGGATTTGTTTTTGCGATTCAAGTATTAAGTGTCATTATTTTCTTCTCGTCTTTAATTTCCGTTTTATATTATGTTGGAATTATGCAAAAGGTCATTCAGGTCATTGGTGGAGTTTTATCGAAGCTTTTAGGAACGAGTAAGGCTGAGTCAATGTCTGCTGCGGCAAACGTATTTGTAGGACAAACGGAAGCGCCATTGGTTGTTCGTCCGTATCTTGACAAAATGACGAAATCGGAATTATTTGCTGTAATGACAGGCGGACTGGCATCAGTCGCAGGTTCTGTTTTAATTGGTTATTCATTATTAGGTGTTCCGTTAGAGTACTTACTTGCCGCTAGTTTTATGGCGGCACCTGCTGGATTAATTATGGCGAAAATGATTATCCCAGAAACAGAGCAATCGCAAACATCTGATGAGATTCAGCTCGACAAAGATATGGATTGTGCGAATGTCATTGATGCGGCTGCTCGTGGTGCAAGTGTAGGGTTAACGTTAGCGTTAAATATTGGCGCGATGTTGTTAGCGTTTATTGCGCTTATTGCCTTACTTAATGGAATCTTAAGTGCTGTTGGGGGCTGGTTTAATTTTGAAGGATTAACGTTAGAACTAATCCTTGGGGTTCTGTTTTCACCAATTGCATTTGCTATTGGAGTTCCTTGGTCTGAGGCATTAGCAGCAGGTGGATTCATTGGTCAAAAACTAATCTTAAATGAATTTGTTGCGTATGCTTCGTTTGCGCCACAGATTGATGAGTTGTCTAATAAAACAGTTGCTGTCGTTAGTTTTGCCCTATGTGGTTTTGCAAATATATCATCGATTGCAATCTTACTTGGAGGATTAGGAAACTTAGCACCTAACCGGAGAACAGATATCGCAAAGTTAGGAATGAAAGCAGTGTTAGCCGGTATGTTGGCATCATTATTAAGCGCATCGATCGCTGGGATGTTATTTTAGAGTTTTTTCCCTTTTGGAAAAAACTCGAAGCCATTGTCTCGCCGTTTATCGCTAATGTTTAATATAATATGGAGAAGAGGATGTTATAAATGACTGCAGAAATAGCAAATATGATTGACCACAACCTATTAAAAGCAGATGCAACAAAAGAACAAATTATCAAATTAGTAGAGGAAGCAAAGGAATATGAGTTTGCTACTGTTTACGTAAATCCTGCCTGGGTAAAAACTGCTTTTCAAATTTTAAAAGATACGAATGTATTGGTTTGTACGGTAATTGGTTTTCCATTAGGAGCATCAACTAAGGAAGTGAAAGCTTTTGAAACAAAAAATGCGATTCAAAATGGTGCAACAGAAGTTGATATGGTAATCAATATTGCGATGCCTTAGCTATGATTAACGCTGGGGCGACAAGGATTGGAACGAGTTCAGGTATTTCTATTATTAAAGGTGAAGAAACAACGTCAAGCTATTAGAAGAAAGAGAGATTGAATATCAAAGATCGTATTAAGTATATTAGGAAACTTATGAATGGTCTGGTGGAATGACGATGGAGCAAAATAAACGAATGAAAATGATTGAAGCTGCAAAAATGTACTACATATTAGATTATAACCAGAGTGAAATTGCCAAGAAACTTGGGGTGTCACGACCTACAGTATCAAGGTTTTTACAACAAGCAAAAAATGAAGGGATTGTGCAAATAACGATTCATGATCCAACAGAAAATATCGAAGCATTAGAAAGAAATTTAGTAGAAAAATATCAGCTACAAAAAGTGGTTGTCGGTTCTGTTCCGTGTTTTGAAGAGGAACTGATTAAAAAAGCCTTAGGAGAAAAGGCTGCTGAATACTTGTATAAAACGATAACAGATGGCGATACGATAGGAGTCGCATGGGGGACGACGATTTATCATGTCGCTCAGGAGCTGAAGCAAAAATATTGGAAGGGTGTAAAAGTTGTTCAGTTAAAAGGTGGAGTCAGTCATTCTGAAACACATACGTATGCTTCTGAGATTTTGCATTTATTTGGGAAAGCTTTTCACACGAATCCCCATCACTTGCCACTGCCAGCCATAGTCGACCATGTCCTTGTCAAACGAGCAATGGAGACAGATCAACACATCAGAAAAATTTTAGAAATGGGAAGGCAAGCCAATGTTGCTGTGTTTACCGTTGGGGTTTCTTCATCTGATTCTTTATTGTTTCAATTAGGCTATTTTTCTGATGAAGATGCTAAAATTATCTCTTCTAAGGCGGTAGGCGATATTTCTTCTCGATTCTTCAACGAAGACGGTAACATTTGTCATCCGGATTTAAATAGCAGAACGTTGGGAATTGAGTTAGAAGAGCTAAAGCGAAAAGAAAAATCGATCCTTGTCGCTGGTGGTGCGCCTAAGCTAGAAGCGATTTACGGTGCATTAAAAGGGAGATTTGCCAATGTACTTGTTACGGATCAGTATACGGCAAAACTATTGTTGGATAAAACAGAAGATAAATAAAAATGAAAGGCGGAGCATTTTTTGTGCAGATGTATAGTGAAATACATTTGTTATTGGAAGATATTCCGTGTGATCGGATCAATTTCACTTGGAGCAGGGAAAGTATTCTTTCATTCATGGTTTTATTTATTGAAATACCTGACTCCAACGGCTATTATCATCGTTTTTCTAGATGTTTTAGGTGTGTTAGGATGGATTGGTTTGTTGTTTAGTTAAACAAATTTCAGCTGCTAATTTCACAATAGTGAAGAATAGATCCTCGCTTACACGATCGGCAATGACATGAGCTGTCGTGATATTGAAGGAGGAAAACCCTTTGTATTTACCACAAGCCAAATTGTGGGCACGTTCTTGTTCAATCGGACCTGCGATTTTTTTTACTGAAACGTGCGGAAGGATTCTATGTTGAGCCAACAATTTCTTGTTCTGTAGCGGGGCGCCTGTCAAACAAGTATTCTGATAAGGTAGAAAAACTTGAGGAGCGCTGTGAGGCAATAAGAATTAAAGCAATTTATGGATAAATTCGACTCGCCATAGTACTAGTAGACAATCTGTCCTGACTATTTATAGTTTATCGATCAATGAAAAATTCATAAAGCTATATTTCAGCACTAGTGTTGCATAAACGCTGTCTGAATTTTTAGTTTTAAATTTTTTCCTGTTTAGAGCCAAAAAGGTAAATACCCAATAAAGGTGGCTCCATCCATTTGGGGAATTATTTACAATTATACATTTATGACGACGACAATTTTATTTATTAAGGAATGGCTTTTTCTTCAATTTTCCGGAGCCAAATACGTGCCGGCTTCCACAAAGCAGCTCTTAGATAACGGCTAATTTGGAGGGTTTTTCGCTTACTTTTCGTCTCGAGTTGAACGAGAACGTGTAGGCAAAAAACAATTAATGCGATAAACACTTGATTGTGGATCGCCGATTCACTTTGACCATAAAACTTTTTGATGCTGAGATGCTGCTTGATCCATTTGAAAAACAACTCAATCGCCCAGCGTGATTTATACATCTCTGAAATTTCTTCAGCACTTAAATCAAAACGATTCGTAAGTAACTGAAGTTCATTTCCTTTGGAATCAAGCACTCTTAGAAGACGAAAGTAGTTCTCCGTACGGTTTTGATTCGTACCAATCAACACCATTTGATCAGACAATACAGTCGTACCATCGGGTAGTTTAAAATCGTAGACTTCTCGTACGACTGCGTTTTTACGCAGCCTGGATAGAAAAAAGTAGCCATCATCTGTCATTCGATCAAAGCGTTTGTAGTCTAAATAGCCGCGGTCGAACACATACATGCATTCCTTGTCATCTACTATAATTTCTAGCTGACCACGATCATGTTCATTTGCCGTTGTTAGTACAGCCTTTTTAGGGTAGGAAATCCCTTTATCCATAAATACAAGGCGCAAATGCAGTTTTACTCCTGCTTTTGTTTTCCGAAACTCTGCCCATTTATGATTGGTCAAATGAAGTGGCAATGTACTGGAATCAATGATTTTTAACGGCATGACGAGTTTGGTGTAGTGTGTTTTGGCATGGATTTGTGCGACCAAATCAAGGAAAAGAATTTGGAATAAATCAGGATTCAAACCATTTAAACGTCGTGAAAGCTGAGAAATACTAATGGAATCAAGATCAATGCCTTTTTGTAGTTGATCATCAAAAAGACAATCACTCAGAGCGTGGAGGCTTTCAACTTCTTCCAACTGCGCAAAGAGTAGTAATTTAAGAAATGATTCCGTCATTAATTTCTTTGTATAGTAATCTAATTTCATGATTTCCACCTGTTCTTCAAATAGTTGAAGATTTAATGGTGAAAACCATTGTCCAAATGACGTTTTTCGTGTAATCTTGTCCATAGAGTAGGTCCTTTTTTAGTGGATTTGGACGGGTTACCACCTGACTAATCCATTATAAAGGACTTTTTCTTTGTACAAAATAATAAAATTGAACATTTGGAGTATTTTAAATAATAAGTTTCTATTAATGCAACACTAGTGTTATCATTTAACAAATATAACCGATGAAAAAATCTGAAAACTAGTTGACTGTGAAAAGGGTTTCAAATATAATGACAGTGTAGTCGATATTACTGAACGATGTTTTATAATATAAAACAAATGGATGTGATGGATTGTATTATGTTAAGTACCGATAGTTGATCGATGACTGACAGAAGGGTTGACATACGATAACGCTAGGTTCCTCCCTTGTAAAAAGAAATTCCAAAACGAATTGTGGTATTATGACAATGATGCAAGTACATAGAGGGGGAGCAACAATGCCTATTATTCAATCAGTTGACCGAGCTTTAAAAATTTTAGATCTGTTTCATGAATATGAAACAGAACTTAAAATTACAGATATAAGTGAAAGACTTATGTTGCATAAAAGCACCGTTCATTCTTTGTTAAAAACGTTACAGGTACATCAATACATTGATCAAAATTCAGAAAATGGGAAATATCGATTAGGAATGAAATTATTTGAAAGAGGAAACTTGGTCATTCACGGCTTAGATATTCGTGAGTTGGCAAAGCCCCATTTACATACCCTTTCCAAAGAAACATTACAAACCGTTCATCTTGTAGTATTGGATGGCAAAGAGGGTGTTTATATTGACAAAGTCGAGGGGGCTACTTCAAGCGCGCTATACTCAAGGATTGGTAGACGAATTCCGATTCATTGTAGTAGCGTTGGGAAAGCATTAGTTGCTTTTAAAACAAACGAGGAAATTGAGAAGATTCTTGATGGATATGAATTCGATTTTCGTACAGAATATACGATTACGAATAAAGAAGATTTTTTAAAAGAGTTAGAATCCGTACGTCATACGGGCTATTCACGAGATAACCAAGAAAACGAACCAGGCGTTAACTGTGTGGCCATTCCTGTTCGCAATTATACGGGGGAAGTCATTGCAGCAGTGAGCATTTCCAGCCCTGCTATGAGATTTAATGATGAACAAATGGCACTTCATATTGACGTATTAAAAAGAGAAGCATCTAAATTATCGAAAAAACTAGGGTATGGATACGAGCAATAGATTCTCGTATGCGATAACAACAAAACCTAGTTTTATAATATAAAACAATTGATGGAGGGATTTATCATGAGAATCATCCGATTTGAAGAAAAGCAATCACAAAACCCTGTATTAGCATCCGTGACAGCAGAAAACAAAGTGTATTCTCTGCCTTACTCTTGTTTTTTAGAAGTTGTAGAAGTAGCGAAAACAAAAGATGTAAGACCAGTGGATCTTGTTAATGAAATAATCACACAAAGTGTACCATTAACTGAAAGCTTTGAAGAATTAGATCTACTTGTCCCCGTTCTGGCTCCTGAAGTTTGGGCTGCGGGTGTGACATATCAAAAAAGCAAGGAAGCAAGAAACTATGAAGCGACAAATGGTAAGCTTGATGCGACGACATTTTATGATAAAGTTTATGATGCAGAAAGACCTGAAATCTTCTTTAAATCGACAAAGGAAAGAACAATCGGTCCAAGGGGAGAGTTATTCTTAAGAAGTGACTCAAATTGGCAAATTCCTGAACCAGAACTAGGTCTTGTTCTTGGGAGTGAAGGGGAAATTCTTGGTTACACGATTGGCAATGACATGAGTTGTCGTGATATTGAAGGTGAGAACCCTTTGTACTTGCCACAAGCAAAATTATGGGCTAACTCTTGTTCAATCGGACCAGCTATTCTGCTAGCTGAAACAGTTGAAGACCCATATCAATTTGAAATTACATGTAAGATTTATCGTAATGATGAGCTCGTTGTAGAAGGCTCTGCTAGTACAAGTCAATTAAAACGAAAATTTGATGAGCTTGCTAGTTTCTTAAGAAGAGATAATATTGTGTTCCCTGGTACAGTCTTATTAACAGGAACGTGTATTGTGCCACCAAATGAATTTACATTAGATGATGGGGATCAAATTGAAATTGAAATTTCTAATATTGGAAAACTATCGAATCCAGTAAAAAGCCAAGTCGCACAAGTTGCAAAATAATAAAGTTGTTATGCCTTATTAACCAAAATAAAGTTCGGGAGGAATTATTTTATGGTAACGAAAACTGATGTTAAAACATTTTTAAACTTTGTCAATGGTTCATGGGTGAAGTCATCGAATTCTGAAGTGTCTGCTAGCATTAATCCGGCAAATCGCAATGAAATTGTTGGGTATGTACAAAAATCTCCAGTTGAAGATTTAGATGTAGTAGTTGCAGCTGCAAAAGAAGCACAAAAATCATGGAGAAAACTATCAGGGGCAGAACGAGGCAATTATTTGTTTAAAGTGGCAGGTATTCTTGAATCACGTATTGATGAAATCGCTGAAACGATGACACGTGAAATGGGGAAAACACTTCCAGAAGCAAAAGGCGAAACGGCACGTGGTGTAGCAATCTTGCGCTATTATGCAGGTGAAGGCATGCGAAAAGTAGGGGATGTGATTCCGTCCACAGATCCAGGCGCCCTTATGTTTACAAGTCGTACACCACTTGGAGTTGTGGGCGTGATTACACCATGGAATTTCCCTGTAGCGATTCCTATTTGGAAAATGGCACCTGCCCTTATTTATGGAAATTCAGTTGTCTTAAAACCTGCTCAAGAAGTAGCGGTCACGGCTGCGAAAGTAATTGAATGTTTTGAAGAAGCTAACCTGCCTAATGGTGTCATAAACCTAATTACTGGTTCTGGTTCTGTCATTGGTCAAGGACTTACAGACCACCCTGATATTAGTGGAATTACGTTTACAGGTTCTGATGGAGTTGGAAAACAAGTTGGGCAAGGCGCATTGGCTCGTGGGGCAAAATACCAACTTGAAATGGGCGGGAAAAACCCGGTCATTGTTGCAGAAGATGCTGACCTAAATTTAGCAGTGGAAGCGACAATCAGTGGTGGTCTACGTTCAACAGGACAAAAATGTACAGCGACAAGTCGTGTGATCGTTCATAGCGCTATTTATGAAACATTTAAAGAAAAATTAGTTTCAAAAGTACAAGAAATTACGGTTGGAAATGGACTGCAAGAGGGAATATGGATGGGACCTTGCGCGAGTGAAAACCAACTAAATACCGTGTTATCGTATATTCAAAAAGGAAAAGAAGAAGGTGCGACGTTACTCGTTGGTGGGAACCGTTGTGTAGATGCTGATTGTGCTGATGGATTTTATGTTGAGCCAACAGTTTTCGAGGATGTAACCAATGACATGACGATTGCTCAAGAAGAAATTTTCGGGCCAGTTCTTGCTCTCATTAAAGTTGATACAATGGATGAAGCAATCGAAGTCGCTAATGATGTGAAGTTTGGATTAAGTGCGTCCATTTTTACATCAAATATTCAAAAGATGCTTCACTTTATTGAAGATATGGATGCGGGTCTCGTTCGGATTAATGCCGAGAGTGCAGGGGTTGAATTGCAAGCACCATTTGGTGGAATGAAGCAATCAAGCTCGCATTCTAGAGAACAAGGTCAAGCTGCGATAGAATTTTTCACATCAATTAAAACGGTGTTTGTTAAGGGATCTTAATTAAAATGAATTGCCCTCCTAATCTGAAATTTAGGAGGGCTTTTATAGAGCTTGTTTAACAAGAGGTAATTATATCTTTTTGCCCGAAACTTTGTAGTAAGTATTTAAAATAGTTGTTTGTTATTGATAACGAAAGGGAAACATGATAGAGTCAATATCGTGGTAGTACCAGAGTACCTCGTGGTGAGTTTACTCCTTATTTTTTATTTTGAAAGCGCTTTATATGAAAACGAAGGAGGAGCTTCAGTGAGACTCGAAAGCAAAGTGGCTATAATAACAGGTGCAGGTTCAGGTATTGGGAAAGAGACCGCTTTATTGTTCGCTAAAGAAGGTGCAAAAGTAATAGTTGCAGATATTAATGCAGCAATGGGGAAGAAAACTGTTGCTGAGATTAAAGCAAATAACGGTAGTGCGCGCTTCGTACAGGTAGATGTAACAAATGAAGAAAGTGTCAAAAAACTGGCTGAAGAAATCGAAGGAAATGAACAAACGGTTGATATTTTATTTAATAATGCCGGAATAAGCGGTGTTGGACAATTACACGAAATTGAACTTAAAACATGGAAAAAAGTACTTGATGTGAATGTAACAGGAGTATTCTTAGTTTCAAAAGTTATTGTACCATTTATGGTCGAACAGAAAAAAGGTTCCATTATTAATATGTCTTCATGTATTGCTGAGATTGGGTTGGGTAATCGAGCTTCCTATGCTGCTAGTAAAGGAGCTATCCTATCATTAACGAAGTCGATGCAAGTTGACTATGCACCGTTCAATATAAGGGTGAATGCATTAATGCCTGGTACGATTTATACGCCATTTGTTGAGGATTACCTTTCAAGAGAACCTAACCGTGAAGCTGCGATTGCAAAAATTAAAGAAAGACAGCTAAGTGGTGACTTAGGGAAACCGATTGATGTAGCTTATGCAGCATTGTATTTGGCTTCTGATGAGTCCAAATTCATGTTGGGGACACCTTTTCTGATTGATGGAGGAGTCGTTAACGGAAAGTCTAGTTAATTATTTAAGCGTTCATAAAATAGAATATGTTTGGAGGTTATTGAAATGAAATTGCTAACATTTAAAGAAGATGGACAGTTAAAGTTAGGGGTTAAGACAGCTGAAGGTGTATTACATATTGGAAAAGCAGCTGAAGTTTTTGAGAGAAGCGTACCTCTTTCAATCGAAGCGGTAATCAATGAGGAAAACTCTTTAAAAGAGCTAGAATCGTTAACTATCCTAGCGCTTGAAAATAAAGAGGAGAATTTGTTTTTAGAAGAGAATAGCTTAACGTTGGGTCCTGCTGTACCTAAGCCAGGAAAAATGATCTGTGTTGGTCTTAATTATCAGAAACATGCCGAAGAATCCAATATGCCGACTCCTGAGTACCCTGTCTTATTTAATAAATTTGATAATACGGTCGCAGCACATAATGAGATTATTAATCTACCATTTAATTCAAAAGAGAACGACTATGAAGCTGAACTTGTTATGGTTATTGGGAAACAATCTAAGCGTGTATCAAAAGACGAGGCGTTGGAATATGTGTTTGGGTATTGTAATGTCAATGACTTATCCTCTCGCGACTTACAGTTCCGTACAAATCAGTGGTTACTAGGAAAATGTTGTGATGGCTTTAGCCCACTAGGACCATATTTGGTGACAAGTGATGAAGTAGATGACCCTAATCAGTTAGTGATTAAAGCCATTGTAAATGGGGAAGTACGTCAAAACTCAAACACTTCTGATATGATTTTTAAATGCAATGAGATTGTTAGTTATATCTCTGAATATATGACATTAAATCCTGGAGATATTATTTTAACGGGTACTCCTGAGGGGGTTGCTATGGGTCAACCTGAAGACCAAAGGGTGTATTTAAAAGATGGCGATGAAGTGACAATCGAAATAGAGAAGCTTGGTAAATTAACGAATAAGTTTAAGCAAGAAGTGTAATTTTCAAAGAAAGCTTGTGTTTTTAAGCTGATAGAGCCCATTTAGACTAACTGCACTCGTTAGTCTAAATGGGCTCTTAGTAATATTTTAGTAGTTAATGGAAATTAATCAACTTTTGCGTAAAATTGCTTGGCTCTTGTAAAATTGAGTTCAATTGCCTGATTTATTTGATCAGTATCTCTAGCTTTTATGGCGTTCAACAATTTTGTACGGCACTCAATACTATTTTTCCAAGCTCCAGGTACATTAAGGATCTTTAACATTGAATCATGGCGAAGGTGTACGATCGTTTGCATAAGTTTGCTGTAAATTTTATTACTACTACAAAGACCCATGTGTAAATCAAACTCATCAAGCAGATGTTGAAATGCTTCAATATCTTTTTCTTTCTCAGATAAGCTTTTTAACTGATTCAAAAAGTCTTCTAAGACAGTTATTTCATGATTTGTCATCTGTCGTGATGCTTCAAAGTAAACCTCTGATTCAATTAATTTACGTGCTGCATACACTTCTTCTAAATTATCAATTTCATTGTAATACATCCAAACAATGGTTTCAGCAGGGATAGGAGATTCACGCTTACTGACAAAGCTTCCTTCCCCTGGTTTGATTGTAATGAGGCCTATGAGAGAAAGTGCACGTAAAGACTCGCGAATACGCCCTCTATTAACACCGAATTCTTCAGCTAGCATACGCTCATTTGGGAGTTTATCTCCAGGATTTAACTGACTCGATGTAATCCAGGATGCCATTTGCTCCATAATCTGTTCCGTAACTGTTACTCTTTTAATAGGATTTATTTTAACCATTTTCTAGCCACCTTTTAACATATTTCTTATGTAAATGCTGGTACTACCAAAATACCACAAAATTGACGAGAATGTATACGTACATTGTAAAAAACATAAAAATATAAGGATATGCAGCAAAAGTAGAAGATTTAATTTTCTGAAAAACAGAAAATTAGTTGAAATCCTAAAATTTCCATGATATATTTTAAATGTACTGGTACTACCACCTGCATTTCACGAGAATTGAAAGCGCTTAAAAGGTTGTTACAAACTAGTAGTAAGGAGTCAACTAAAATTAATAGCGATTTATGTGTGTTCTGATGGTACTACCACAATACCTACGGATAAAAACACATTACGTTGTGAATTTGGTATTACCACAATACCAAAATTAGGGGTAATTCAATCACTATTCTGTGTAAAAGGAGAAAGGGGAGAATGATTTGAGCGAAAATCTTTTTCGAACCATCATTATGAAACCAATAGATAACGTAGCTTTAGCTTTACAAGATATTCCAGCAGGGACACAAATTGAGGTGACTTTTTCGAAAGAAGAATCGACCATGATAACAATAAAAGAAGCAATCACCTTTGGTCATAAGTTTGCTGTTCGACAAATTACGAAAGGGACTGAAATTAAGAAGTATGGAGAAGTAATTGGGAAAGCATTAAGGGATATTGGTGAAGGTGAGCATGTTCATGTTCACAATCTTGAAGGAACAAGAGGGAGAGGTGACAAAGTTGGTACAGATTGAAGAGGGTAAATTTTTAGGATATCGTCGTCCAGATGGAAAAGTAGGAGTTCGAAACCATGTACTAATTTTACCTACGATTACATGTGCAACTCAAACAGCGAAACAAATTACTGAACTTGTCCATGGAACAGTTAGTTTTATCCATCAACATGGGTGCGCACAAGTGGGGATTGATTATGAGCAAACATTTCGTACATATGTTGGAATGGGAAAAAATCCAAACGTGTATGGAGTTGTTGTCTTAGGTCTTGGTTGTGAAACCCATCAAGCTAAAAGTGTTGCAGAGGAAATTGCGAAGTCTGGAAAACCAGTTGTAACGGTATCAATACAAGATCATGGTGGGACGTTATCATCGATTGCAGAAGGAGCAAAAGCTGCTACGAAATTAGTTCAAGAAGCATCAGCTCAAATGAAAGAGTGGTGTGATTTCAGTGAATTAATTATTGGTACAGAATGTGGTGGTTCCGATGCCTGTTCAGGATTATCAGCAAACCCAGCCGTTGGAGCAGTTAGTGATATGATCGTCGAAAATGGCGGGACGTCTATTTTAGCTGAGACAACAGAATTAATAGGCGCGGAACATCTGTTAGCAAATCGTGCCAAGAATGACAAAGTTGCTAAACGTGTCTACGAAGTCATTACAGCTATGGAAAACCGCTCCATTCATATGGGAGTTGACATTCGTACTGGTAATCCTAGCCCTGGGAATATTGAAGGTGGATTAAGTTCATTAGAGGAAAAATCGTTAGGAGCAGCAAATAAAGCAGGGAAAAGTCCTTTAAATGAGATTATAAACTACGCTGAAGAACCAAACGAAAAAGGTTTGGTTTGGATGGATACACCAGGACATGACATTGAACAATTAACCGGAATGGTCGCAGGCGGAGCTCAAGTTGTCTTATTTACAAGTGGAAGAGGAACGCCTACCGGGTCTCCGATTGCTCCTGTTATCAAAATTTCAACGAATACGGGAATGTTTGAAAGAATGAGCGAAAATATGGATCTCAATGCAGGAACAATCATTGAAGGGAAAGAAACAGTCGAAGAAGTTGGAAAGCGAATTTTCGATGAAATTGGTTTAGTTAGCTCTGGTAAATTGACAAAAGCTGAAATTTTGAAACAACATGACTTCGGTATTTGGAGAATAGGTCCAACCTTTTAATTGAACAATGGCAAGTGAGTTTCTAAGAAATGAAAGCGTTGTCTATTTCGATGATAAGAAAAGGGGTTATCACTATGAAAATGAGTAAAAAATGGATGTTTGCATTATTGTCAATTATGTTACTAGTCATGGTTGCTGCCTGTTCACAAGGAACAAGTGAAGAGAGTACATCAACATCAGACGGTTCAACAGAAGAATCAACTGAATCCGAAGGAACAACAGATGGTGAAACATATGAAATCAATATTGCGTATGGAAACCAACCAGGAGAGCCAGTTGATCAGCTGGCAAACAAATGGAAAGAGTTAGCTGCAGAAAAAAGTGATGGAAGAATTGAACTGAAGCTTTATCCGAGTTCACAATTAGGCTCTGAAAAAGATGTAGTGGAGCAGGCTCAAATGGGTAATAACGTTATTGTTATGGCTGGGTACGACTTTTTAATGGACTATGTTCCAGATGCAGGGATATTAACAGCCCCTTACTTAGTAGATGATTTTGATGAGCTATTATATTTAACAGAAACGGATTGGTTTGAAGGATTAAAAAACGATTTAAATGATCAAGGAATTGATATTGTTACAACTAGAACTGTTTATGGTGAACGGCACTTATTAACAAATGAGAAGGTAACAACGCCAGAAGAATTAAATGGGTTAAAAATTCGAGTTCCAAATAACCAAATGTCTATTCAAACATTTGAGGCAATGGGTGCTGCTGCAACTCCAACACCACTTGGAGATTTGTATACATCCTTGCAGCAAGGACTTGTAGATGGAGCAGAAAATCCGCTTCCTGTTCTACAAGGTGTGAAGGCGCACGAAGTTTCTCAACATCTGGCTTTAACTGGCCATCAAAAATTTATTATATCTTGGATCGGTGGAACTAGGTTCATAGAAACATTGCCAGAGGATATCGTTCAAATTTTAAGAGAAACTGGTGATGAAGCTGGGGATTATGCCAGAGCTATTTTGGATGAAGAAACAGAAACAGTGATGGCCGAATTCCAAGAGCAAGGTGTGGAAGTGTATGAAGTGGATGTAGAACCGTTTAAAGAATTAGTACAAAGCGTTTATGAAGCATTTCCATCTTGGACACCTGGACTATATGAGGAAATTCAAGAGTTATTAGAAAATCGTCCATAAGCAATTGGGACCTTAGGTTATATGGGTAAATAGTAAGCATGTGCAATAGTGCATGCTTACTAATACTTTACCAAAAAAACGAGGATGAGTAATGTTTCCTTTTTAACCAAGGATCCTTCGAACAGGGGGAATATCATGATAAAAAAATGGTTTCATTTTATTGATGATGGAATATCGACATTTGCGTTATTTGCTATCATCTTGTTAACTGGTACGAATGTGTTTTCTCGATATGTGTTAAACAAACCATTACCTTGGGTTGAAGAAATAGCTATAGGGTTATTTGTTTGGCTAGTATTTATAGGGATCAGTTCAGCAATGAAGCGTGATAGTCATATTGGAGTTGATTATTTCGTGCAAAAGTTGCCGAAACCCTTGCGTATCCTTAGTATTACCATTCGTGCTATCGCCATTTACTATGTCCTCTTTTACGTATTTGTCTATCTTGGATTTACTTTTACAGCTCAAGCATCTAGTAAAGTAACCCCTATTCTTGGTATTAGCTACCAAGTTATTAATATAGCTATACCTATTGGAGGGTTGTTTACAGCTATTTACTTTACTAGGGCATTCATTCGATCCATCCAAATAGAGCTTGGAAAAGAAGGAGGGTCTTGAGATGGCTTTGACGGTCGTATTGACAGTTTTACTACTATTATTTTTACTAAATGTACCAATCGCATTTGCGCTAATAGTGAGTACAGCTGTTTACTTTTTATTTACTGATAATTTCTCAAGTATGGTATTAATTCAAAGAATGGTTGGAGGAATTGAGTCTGTTCCGCTTTTGGCGATAGTTTTCTTCGTTACGGCTGGAATTTTAATGAATTATACAGGGATCACATCGAGAATGTTACGATTTGCACAAGTACTGACAAATCGACTTCCTGGATCATTGGCACAAGTAAATGTTGTTCTCAGTACGTTAATGGGTGGATTGTCCGGATCTAATGTTGCTGATGCGGCGATGCAATCTAAAGTACTTGTTCCTGAGATGGAGAAAAAGGGATATAGCCGTGCCTTTGCAACAGCTCTGACGGCTTCAACTTCATTAATTACGCCGATCATTCCCCCAGGTATAGCATTAATTATGTATGGGTATGTAGGAAACGTTTCTATTGGAAGCCTTTTTCTTGCAGGGGTATTACCTGGTATTGTGTTATGTTTAAGCTTCATGATTTATGTGCACTTTTATGCAAAAAAGCACAAACTTGAAACGGAGAATAAAGAAAAGATTACAAAAAAATATTTTTTATTTACATTTAAAGATGCAATTTTGGCCTTGTTATTACCTATAATCATTATTGGTGGGATTCGTTTTGGGGTTTTTAGTGCAACGGAAGCTGGAGCGATCGCGGTATTTTATGCATTATTTCTTGGACTAGTTATTTACCGTGAGATGAAAATGAAGCAATTGATCAACGCACTTGTTGAAACTGTACATACGGCTGCATCTATTTTAATTATTATTGCTGCTGGTTCTGCCTTTGCGTGGGTATTAACGTTAGAGCAAGTTCCCCAAAGAATGACAGAGTTTATGGTTAACTACATTTCTTCACCCTTTATATTTTTTATTGTCGTTTTAATTTTCCTCTTAATCGTAGGGATGTTTATTGAAGGAAATGTTTCAATTATTATTTTAACACCATTATTTATGCCAATGATCCAACAATACGGGATCCATCCAGTTCATTTTGGGATTTTCTTTATTGTATGTATAAGCATTGGAACACTAACACCTCCATTAGGAACAATTATGTATACAACTTGTTCGATAACAAAGACAAAGGTGGAAGAGTTCATTAAGAGTAGCTGGCCATTTTTAGTTATTTTAATCGTTGCAGCGCTATTGCTAGCATTTATACCGAGCATTTCGTTGTGGCTACCTAGTGTTTTCAAGTAACAACTGAGTATTGAAAAAATACAATCCGATGAGGATTGTATTTTTTTCGGTACAATCATATTGTAGGGAAGAATAGTATAAATCCTGAATATATTTATAATGCCTTTTTAATAAGTGAAAAAGGGGAAAAATATGATAAAATAAATTATGGAGCTACGTTTTTTGACTCGGATAACAACGTTGTTATTTGAGTGGTGATATAATGTAAATATTGGAAGTACTTGAATGAAGTTTGTCGCCTTATTAAAAAAGCAATACATAGACTCTTATCCCACATTAAGAGACTATGTATTGCTTTTTTAATAAATAAAAACATAAGCTATATTTTAGATATGTATTTTATTTTTGCTAAAGTGTATTATAATGTGAGTAGTAGATGCGCCATAATAAATCAAATAACTACAAAATTTACGCTTTTACGAAAGGCGTTTTCAGAAAATTATTAATGTTGTATTATTTAGGGTGTCGAAATGTG
Organism: Halalkalibacter lacteus; assembly: GCF_036663595.1. Lineage (NCBI taxonomy): Bacteria > Bacillati > Bacillota > Bacilli > Caryophanales > Bacillaceae > Halalkalibacter > Halalkalibacter lacteus. The sequence continues at coordinate 51,678 of NZ_JAWRVL010000018.1, read as the reverse complement.
GTGAAAAAAGACTAGTTAAGTGGTGAAAATATGAAATTTAAGACAAAACTATACGCAAGTATAGGCTCTATACTTGTATTGATTTCAATTGTTGTTATCGTTTTATTAAATATGCTCGAACAATCGACAGTAAATATGCACGTCATTGTAAATGAACTAAATGAGCGAATTGATATGAGTTCCAGTATAAAGTTTGAGACTGCTAATATTGGTAGAGAGTTAAGGGAGATTACAACTGAGCGATCTGAGGAATCAATCTCTATATCGATGAATGGATGGGAACAATCGCATGTGAGTTTGAAGTTGGCAATTGAATCTTTGGAAAAAATGGATGGCCAAGAAAAATCGCAAGAATTAATTGCGAAATTTAAAACATTACATGATTCCTACCAAGATACGGCACAACAACTGCTCACTATTCAAAGAATTAATAGAGAAGTAGATATAGAACCGTTGTTATGGGAGGATGCGGAATTAACTCGTCAACGAATGCTTCAAATTGCTGAGCTGCTACAAGGGTTACAAGAACAAGAATTAAAAAACGAACTTTTCCGCTCTAGAGATTCGTATAATTGGGCTGTACAGATGATTTACATATATCTTACTGTTGGGCTCGTTCTTGCGATTGCTGTTACCTATTGGATCATAAGGAGTATTACGAAAAACCTCAACAATGTAACAGCTGTGATGCAAAGTGTAACAAGTAGCAATGTTGGTCCGATGCCACGGATTGCTATTGCTACAAAAGATGAATTTGGTGCTATTGCTAAGGCCTTTAATAAAATGGCTCAATCGCTAGAGAAGCAAAGTAGATTAGAAAAGAAATTAAAGGAAGAAGCAGAAGAACATAGTTGGTTAAAAACAAAAATAGCCGAAATTGCTACGATGTACCCTGAATTTCGAAATGTTCAAATGTTGGCAGATTTATTGATCTTAAAACTTGTGCCAATGGTGGGGGGAAGCTGGGGTGTTTTCTATATAAAAGAGGCGGAAGAAGATCAGCTGTATTTGAAAAAGCGGGCTTCTTATGCGCTTTCGGATAAAAACAATGAATTCGACCGCTTTCGTATCGGAGAAGGATTAATTGGACAATGCGCAGCTGAAAAACGCATCATCTTAATGGATCAAATCCCAGGTGACAACATACAGATTCATTCTGGAATAGGAGTCGTTTCACCAAAAAATAGTATAATTTTACCGGTGCAATATGAAACAGAAGTTCTAGCTGTTATTGAAATAGCCTCAATAAGTACATTTAGTCCTTCTCAAATTAAGCTACTTGAAGAAGTTGTAAGTAATATTGGAATTACAATGAATAGTATCGCAAATCGTATGAAGGCCGATAAATTACTACAAGAGTCACAAGCATTGACAGAAGAGCTTCAAGCGCAGTCCGAAGAGTTACAAGTACAACAAGAGGAATTAAGGACAACGAATGAAAAACTGGAAGAGCAATATGAAAGCTCTGAAACAAAGAAACAAGAGCTAGAAAAAGTGCGGGAGGCACTTGAAGAAAAGGCACAGCAACTCGAGCTCAGTTCACAATACAAATCAGAGTTTCTTGCTAATATGTCCCATGAGTTACGAACACCACTTAATAGTCTATTGATTTTATCGAAAATCCTTTCTGAAAACGGTGAGGCCAATCTTACGGATAAGCAAGAAGAATATATTCGGACGATTCACTCTTCGGGTAATGATTTGCTTCATTTAATAAACGATATTTTAGACTTGGCAAAAGTAGAATCAGGGAATTTAGAGGTTATTCCAAAAGAAGTAGATCTTGAGAAAGTAAGACAGTTTGTCACTCGTCAATTTTCTCCTGTTGCTCGTCAAAAAGATGTTGAGTTTACTGTTCAACTTAAATCAGGGTTACCTGAAAGTTTTTATACAGATCAACACCGCCTGCAGCAAATTCTTAAAAATCTGCTTTCAAATGCATTCAAATTCACTGAAACTGGTAGTGTAACATTAGTCGTTCAAGAAACAAAGGATGAAGAGAATTTTATGTTGTCATTCTCAGTTACAGATACAGGAATAGGAATAGCACAAGAAAAGCAAAGGACGATTTTTGATGCTTTTAAACAAGCAGACGGAACGACTAGTCGTCAATATGGAGGGACAGGCCTAGGATTGTCTATTAGTCGTGAAATTGCTTATTTGCTCGGTGGTTATATTGAGGTAGAAAGTGTAGTTGGGAAAGGAAGTACCTTCACTTTGCATGTACCAAGTTATCAACATGATGAAGCAAGTGAGCCACCTCTTTTAGAAGAAGTTGCAGCTGGGCTTGAAGAGAACTTTGAAGAAGTAAATGTAATGGACGCCAATGAGGAAAGTAGCATTCAATTACACCGAAAAACGTTGTTAAAAGATAAGAAAATTCTTATCGTTGATGATGATGTTCGAAACGTGTTTGCCTTAACAGCAGCACTTGAAAAGTATGAAACAGATGTTATCTACGCCGAAAGTGGACGAGAAGCACTCGAAGAATTGCAGGCTAATCCAGATACTGAATTGATTTTAATGGATATTATGATGCCTGATATGGATGGATTTGAGGCAATGCGAAGAATCCGGCGATTACCTAAACATGCATCCATCCCTATTATCGCCGTTACGGCAAAGGCGATGAAACATAACCGGGAAGAATGTTTAGAGGCTGGCGCAACCGATTATATTAGTAAGCCAATTGATATAGATCAGTTGTTTTCGATTATGCACGTATGGTTGTATAGAAAAAAGGAGTAGGTGATCACGGTTAAGACACTCAATAACCAAATTCAAGAGCTAGAAAATATAGAACTAGAAATGTTACTTGAGGCAATTTATCGTTATTACGGCTATGATTTTAGAGAGTATGCGCTTCCTTTCATTCAAAGAAGAGTATATCATCGTGTTCGTAAAGAGAAACTTACAAGCATATCGGCTTTGCAAGAAAAAGTATTGCGTGACCCTCAAGTAATGCAAAAGCTGTTTTCCGACTTTTCGATAAATGTAACGGAGATGTTTCGTGATCCTCCTTTTTTCAAATCGTTACGAACGAAGGTCGTACCAATTATGAAAGAACAAAAACATATTAGAATTTGGCATGTTGGTAGCTCTACGGGGGAAGAGGTTTACTCAATGGCCATTCTTTTATACGAAGAAGGTCTCTATGACAAATCAAAAATATACGCTACTGATATTGATGCTTGTAATTTAGAAAAGGCTAAGCAAGGTATTTTTTCGATTGATGGAATGCAACTCTATACTCAAAATTATTTTGAAGCTGGTGGAAAAAGAGCTTTTTCAGAATATTATAAGGCTTTAGGCGAGCAAGTGGTATTTCATCCTTTTCTGAAGGAAAATGTCGTGTTTGCACAGCACAATCTAGCAATGGACCATTCATTTAATGAGTTTGATATGATAATTTGCCGAAATGTACTCATTTATTTTAACAAGACATTGCAAAATAAGGTCCATCAGCTCCTTTATGAAAGTTTGCGTATAAAAGGTTTTCTTGGGCTTGGTCAAAGAGAGGGGATTAGATTTACTAGTTATGGAAACTGTTATGAAGAATTCGATTCAAAAGAGAAGCTCTACCGTAAATATAAGTAGTACCGTAAATAAAAAAGTAAATATTCTAATGGTGGATGACCATCCCGAAAATCTTTTAGCGCTTGAAGCTGTACTCATATCTCCAAACTATAACTTAGTTAGTGCAACTTCTGGAAAAGAAGCGTTAAAATACATGCTAAAACAGGAATTTGCCGTTATTTTATTAGATGTTCAGATGCCTGGTCTTAATGGATTTGAAACGGCGAAACTGATCAAGATGAGGGAAAAAACAAAGAATATCCCCATCATTTTTATTACGGCAATAAGTCAGGATATGGAACATGTTCACACAGGGTATTCAGTTGGAGCAATAGATTATATTTTTAAACCGTTTGAACCTGAAACGTTGAAACAAAAGATGGAACAGTTTGTAAAAATACATCAAAAACACGAAGCCGAGCTAAAACAAAATGAGGCTAAACGGACGATCGAACTCGAAGAAGTAAATCAAAGGTTAGATGTGGCCACATTAAATTTACGCCGAACAGAGGCGTTAGCAAAAGTGATTGGTGAAACAATCCTGGACACGATTGTTACATTTGATGGGCAAGGTTACATTTTATCGGTCAATCCAGCTGTAAAAAAAATGTTTGGATATACAGCTGAGCAAGTAATTGGAAAGCCAATCGTGGATCTATTTGTAGATGTGAGGAGCAATGAAGAAAAAAATTCACCTTATTTTATTTTCTCATTAATTAAGCAGGCTGCAGAAAAGGTAATTGAATCGGTTGCGGTGCGGAATGATAATAGTTATTTTCCTGCCGATATCCAAATTGGCGAAACGTCAGTTGAAGGGGAACAAATCTTTGTTTGTACAATTCGTGATATCACAGAAAGAAAGCAGATAGAGGAAGTAAAAAAGCAACAATATACGGAATTAGAACATGTCGTAGAAGAGCGGACGGTAGAACTTACAAGAACAAATGAAAAATTACAGAAGGAAATTGTTGACCGAAAAAAAGCTGCAGATGATCTCTTTGCTTCCCAGGAGAGATTTCGGAAAATTTTTGAATCAAGCCCTTGCTTAATGGCGATCTATTCGCTCGAAGAAGAGTCCTATATTGATGTGAATACAAGTTTAGTAAATTTCACTGGTTATCATTTAGACGAATTGAAAAAGGAACAGATCAATTTGGTGCACAGTGTTGAAGGATCTGATGATCATGATATGGATCTTAGCAAACCAATTCGTAATAAGAAAATTAGCTATAAGACAAAAGATGGAGAGATTCGGGCAGGGTTATTTTCAGCTGAATTAATTGACATTCATCCGGAGCGGTGTGTTCTTCAAGTTGTGACAGATATTACAGATAGAGTTCTATTAGAGAAAGAAATGTCAAGGCTCGACCGTCTGAATCTAATCGGGGAAATGGCAGCAGGAATTGCCCATGAAATTCGAAATCCAATGACAACGGTTCACGGATTTTTGCAAGTTGCGAGGAATAATAGTGATGAATTGCCATTAGAGATCCTTGATTTAATGTTAGAGGAATTAAACAGAGCGAATTCAATTATTACGGAATTTTTAAATTTAGCTAGAAATAAAGTGAGTGATAAAAGAACACAAAATATAAATACAATTGTGAATACGTTATTTCCATTGATTCATGCAGAGGCATTACGTTCTAGTAAAGAGACCATTCTTGATTTGAATGATTGCCCGGACATAGTGGTCGATGAAAAGGAAATTCGTCAGATTATATTAAACATGGCATTAAATGGACTTGATGCTATGTCACCTGGTGGAGCACTTACCATTAAAACGTACGAGGATCAAAAGTCAGTTGTATTAGAGATTGTTGATCAAGGAACCGGTATTAGTCCTGAAGTTCTGGAGAAAATAGGAACTCCTTTTTTCACGACGAAAGAAGAAGGTACGGGGTTAGGGTTAGCGATTTGTTATAGTGTAGCGGAACGACATGAAGCTGAAATAGATATTCAAACAGGAGCTACAGGGACGGTTTTTTCCATTCGCTTTCAATCTTAACAGAGAGGAGGGATTGAATAATGAAAAAAAAATCCTTTGTTCTTATTAGTATCTTTGTTTTATTCACGATCGTAATCGGCTTTATATCGAAACCGTTCGCAGAAGAGAAGCCTAAAGTGGCCATAGTATTAAAAGATTTAAACTCACAATACTGGGAAATCGTTAAAGAGGGAGCCGAGAAGGGATTTCGTGATTTTAGTATGGATGGTCAGGTCTTAGCACCAATTGAGGGAACTGCTGAAGAACAAGGTGATATATTAAAGGCAATCCTAGAAGAAAATCTAGATATTTTAATTATTTCACCGACTGACCCCGATTACATTATGCCTATATTAGATAAGTTTGTGGAAGGCGATATTCCAGTATTGCTACTGGACACCGATCACACTTGGAAGAATAAAACATCATATATTGGAACAAATAACAGTGAGTTAGGAAAGAAGGCAGGGGCATTACTTGCTTCACAACTTCAGCCTGGCGACAAAGTTGCGATGATTGGTGGAGACTCGAACAGTCCAGTTTCAGGTGGTCGAATAAATGGGGCTAGAGGAATTTTAGAGGCTGTAGGCATTACCGTTGCTGCAGAAAAACTAAATTTAACTAATGAACCGAATTTAACTATTGAAGCGATGGAAGAAATTTTACAAGATCATTCAGATATTAAAGGGGTTATTGCATCAAATGATACTTTAGCCCTGCAGGTGATCGAGGTTCTTACTGAGCACGAGCTTGCTTTGCCTGTTACAGGGGCAGATGGCATTATCGAAATGATCGAGTTGATAGAAGCGGGTACGTTAGCAGGAACGGTAGCACAAAATCCATATGATATGGGTTATTTAAGTGTTGAAACAGCATTGAAAGTAACGAACGGAGAAAAGGTTGAAAGAACGATTGATAGCGGTGTAGATATTATTATTAAAGGGAATGCAAGGCAACGATTAGACTTTTTGAAAAATTTGTTACGGTAAAGGTGCACTAGAAATCATAAACATTAGCTGAATATAGTTTGAATGGTATATGAGGTTGGCTCATAAGCAAGTATCTGAATGTCGGATTTAACTGTAACAAACAAGTTTTTATTGTTGTTACTGAAGAAGGAGTCGGATCTAAAAAGAGCCAACCTCATTTTTCTAATTACTAATCGGAGTAAATACTAAACACTATTAAAAAGTGAAAAATTAATGGTATACTGAAAGGGGTTACACTTTTAAAGGGAATGTTGGGGTGAATATATGCCAAACCAAGGAGTAATAGGTGGGTTTTATCGAGTCAGTGAGTGGATCATGCGGTTGGCCTATATAAATATTCTGTGGATATTATTTACGATAATAGGATTGATCTTTTTAGGATTTATGCCTGCAACCGTTGCTATGTTTACGATAATTAGAAAATGGTTAATGGGAGAGGAAGATACGCCTATTTTTAAGCTCTTTCTCACTACCTATAAAAAAGAATTTATTAAGGTGAATTTACTAGGGCTTATTATGTTTGCAATCGGATATATTTTGTACATTGACTTGCAATTTTTAAGTCAAGTGAGTGGAATGTTGCAATATATATTGACTGCTGGTTTGATTATTATTGGATTCTTTTTCTTAATTATGGTCGTCTATATTATTCCTGTTTATGTGCACTATGATTTAAAGTTCTTCCAGTACCTGAGGCATTCGATATTAATTGGATTTCTTAGTCCGTTAATGACGTTAGTGCTGGGAGCTACTTTGTTAATTGCCTATTATTTGTTTATGTTCATTCCTGGTTTGATTCCAGTATTTGGCGCGAGTGTGTTTGGATTTATTAGTATGGGATCAGCTTACTTTGCTTTTAAACGACTAGGAACGAGAAAACAAAACTCTCAAGAATTAAAAGAAACTGCGCAGTAAATTGTAAAGGGTTCCAGCTTATGCTGGCACCTTTTTCTTTGGGCAATTCGTTGCTACTTTCTTCATTGGATCTGTGAACGAAAGTGATTTAGTCAAAAATGGTGGGTATCTAGGTTAATTTTACATTTATAACATTTAAATATTTACAATCATACTACCATACTAGTATGATTAATATATTGGATGGAAGCGTATCTATCACAAGGGTAATTATTTAGAAGTTAAAAAAAAGAGTGAGGTAAATGTTAGAATAGTTAACGGATGCAGCGGTTTTAACCGAACCATTATCAATTAAAGTTAAAAAGGTACACGTACCCAAACCAGCCGCAGATGAGGCATTAATAAAAGTGTATTGCATTCGGGAATAAGGAGGTAGAACAACGTGATTTTGGAATTTGGTGAGAGAAATTCGTTCTCTTCAACACGCGATTATGTCTACCATGTATTAAGAGAGAGCATTATTTCATTGAAACTTGAACCGGGTATAAATATCTCGGAAAAAGATATCTCAGAGAAGCTTCAAGTAAGTCGCACTCCTGTTAGAGAAGCCTTCGTGAAATTAGTGCAGGATGAACTATTAGAAGTCTTCCCACAAAGGGGATCATTTGTAGCGCTTATTGACCTTGATCATGTTGAGGAAGCCAGATTCATTCGTGAACATTTAGAATTAGCAGCGATCGGATTAGCATGTGAAATGTTTTCTCCTAAACATATGCAAAAATTAGAGTTTAATTTATATATGCAAAAGCGATGTGTCGAAGTAAAGGATTATAAGAAATTCTTTGAACTTGATGAAGAGTTTCATGAAACGATTTCTGAAGGCTGTGGCAAGAAACGGATTTGGACCATTATTCAGCAAATGAATGTTCATTTAAACCGGGTCCGTATGCTGAGCTTAACTGAAAATCATAATTGGAAAATTATCTTATCACAACATGAAGACATGATCGAAGCGATAAAAGAGCAAGATTCTAGAAAAGCAGAAACGATTATTCATGATCATCTAACACTTGTAAACAACGATCAAGGTAAACTGAAAGTAGCTTATCCTAATTATTTTAAATAAAAACACCAAATGACCAGTTACCACTGGTTGTTTATATATAAGATAATGAAAGCGTTATCTTTTAAAAGAACTAAGTTTAAAAAATAATGTAGGTGTATTATCAAACTTTGTTTGAATGGTAACCGATTCTATAAGTCCCCTGTCCTATACGAGACATGAGTATTTCAGGAGAATACCGAGCTAATTTTGAGCGACTTGGGAAAATTGTAAAAGACATACGTTACACAAATTTAGAGAGCTATTTAGCTTTTGAATTTAATAGAAAAAAGGAGTTTTAAGCAGATGAGAATGGTATTTCGTTGGTTTGGAGAAGGAAATGATTTAATTCCTTTAGAACATGTGAAACAAATTCCTGGAGTGGAAGGGATTGTATGGGCTCTTCATGATATTCCAGTAGGGGAAGAATGGTCCCAAGATCGCATCAAGGAAGTAAAGGAACATGCGGATCGTAATCGTCTCAACATTGATGTAGTTGAAAGTATAAATATTCATGAGGATATTAAGCTAGGTCTACCAACTAGAGAGCAATATATTGAAAACTATAAAAAAACAATTGAAAGATTGGCTCAAGTTGGGGTTAAAGTGATTTGTTATAACTTTATGCCAGTATTTGATTGGACACGGACAGATCTATTTAAAGAACTTGAGGATGGATCGACAGCTTTATTTTTCGAAAATGCAAAGATTACTGATATAGATCCTATGGAACTAGTAAAGGAAATCGCTGAAAATTCTATCCTTTTGATGCCAGGTTGGGAACCTGAGAGGCTGAAATATTTATCAAAGCTATTTAAACAATATCAAGGTGTTACAGAAGAAGACCTATGGAACAACTTACAATACTTTTTAGAGAAAATCATTCCAGTAGCAGAGGAAAACAACATTAAAATGGCGATTCATCCAGATGATCCTCCATTTTCTGTTTTCGGTTTGCCTAGAATCATCATTAATAAAGAGAACCTCCAGCGTTTTTTAAAGCTTGTTGATCGTCCTGCTAATGGTTTAACTCTTTGTAGCGGGTCATTAGGAGCTAATCCAAATAATAATGTTGCTGATATGGTACGAGAATTTGCTGATCGTATTCATTTTGCTCATATTCGTAATGTGAGAACTTATGAAAATGGCGATTTCATTGAAACATCTCATCGCTCTGCTGATGGAACAGTTGATATATTGGACATTATGAAAGCTTATCATGATGTCGGATTTACTGGATATGCAAGGCCTGATCACGGTCGTCATATTTGGGGAGAAAAATGTAGACCAGGATACGGCCTATACGACCGTGGACTTGGGATCATGTACTTATGGGGAATATGGGATTCACTTGAAAGATTGAGTGAACCCGATTTTGTTATCGCATCTAGAATCAGACAGTTCCCTCCGTAGCAAAAATCAATCCGGTACTCCTTTAACAACTGACTAGTTTTTGGGGGAATTATTCAAGATATCACCGGTTTTCTTTTTCAATTAAATGCTGATACCATGTTCATACTTCTTTGGTTTTTCATACAAGTGAACTTTAGCTGATTTTCAATTAGGCAATGATGATATGTATCACAAAAAAGGTGGCCATCTTTTGAACATTCGTTTTTTGTGATCTGAATCACCTATTTACAGTTCCGTTTTTGCTACTCTTAAAGAAACCAACTTATTAATTTCTTGGAGGGATAGACTTGGAAAATCAACAATTGCATTGCGGGATGATAGGGAATGAAACAAGTGAACTTTGTTCACCACTGAAGCAGCTCAAATCTGAACACGGACCATTACGAAAGCAAATGGAAGAGCTTTATGAATATGCAGGTTCCATAGGAATAGGAAAAAGCAGGGTAACGACTGAATGGAAGACGCAGTTATTAGAGTTGCGAGAAAAAGTCATTCAATTTACAAATCATTTGGAGCCACATTCAGAAATGGAAGAGGGCATTTTGTTTCCGCTTATGGCTAACTATATCGGGCGTGACATTGGACCGATTGCGGTAATGGAATATGAACATGACCAGGCTAAAAGCAATTTAAATACATTCTTAGATATGACATCTACAGTAAAGGACAATTTAACTCGTCTAGAAGCAGAAAAAATAGCTGTTTTTGTATCTAATGCCTATTTGATCTTATCGGAGCACTTCATGAAAGAGGAAACAGTGTTATTCCCATTAGCAGAACAAACATTATCGACAGAGGAGAAAGAAGAACTTCGAGAGAGAATTGAAAAAAGTCGTAGATTGTGATCCATTGCCGCCTACTTTTTGAACACGCTATTATATAGTAGAAAGGAATCGATGTAATCTTGATTATGCAGTCACAGGGGATTATTTAGACGGTGAACCGTACTGTAACTACATTCCAAAACGTGAACGGGAAAGAGCCAACCAATAAAAAAGGTAGTTGCCAAAGGGTCTGACTCCGGCTGTACGCTAGGAGTCAGACCCTTTGGTGTTATCTGATTAAATCATGACTACAAGACTAATAATGAAAAACACAACTCCATTGATAATTTCAATGATCCCAATCTTCATTGGTTTCATTTGCTTTTTCCGAGACGTAAACCAGTCTTTTAGCACTCCTGGTAAATACGCAAACAAGAGCAAAGGGACTCCTAGTATCCAAGGAATCACTAAAAGAAGCACGTGATAAATGTGGGATGATCTCTTGAAACGTAAATTCTTTCGTTCGCGGATCAGTGATTTTACATAAAACGCACTACCCATAAAATATACTGTTATGAATAGCAGTAGGAACATAGCTTCATATTTGAGACTTCCTACACCAATGATATAAGTTGCAACGCCTCCTAATGCAAAAGTAATAATTCCACTTAAATTGTTCCATAGGCTCCGCTCGTTCAGTTTTTTAATAAAAAAGATATTTATTCCGAGTAAAGGCAAGAGAAATGCCCCAACCACAAATAAAAAGGGATACATCCAAAGCACAGGCACTAAAAAGATAATGGCGACAACCGAATAGTTAACAAGCCAAGGCATCATGTCTGCTTTTACGTTTCGGTTTCGTATGATGTTTAACAATGGAGTAGATGACAAAAAGAGAAAAAACCAACCAATCAAAAATGGAATATGAAATATAGTAGGCTCTGATAGAAACACTCCAAGCAAATAAGGTAAGAAAAACATCATCCATGTTCCATGTTCTTTTGGTAAAACCATTTTATGTTCCTCCAGACTGTAATTTAGTGTGGTGTAATTAAAACGATATGGTTATAGTCATTTCTGAGCATAGACATTCTCCTTTTCTATAATGAATACTATGACTATAAAAGATTTGATAAATCCTTACTGTTAAAAGTGTCACATTCACCACTTTGTCTATCTTTTTTGAAAAAGGTTAATGATTTTTATCAAGAACAACCGCGATACGTAAATGCTATTGAACACAAGGTGAATTGATTACTATTTAGAACCTTTTATCTGAAACGAAGTAAAACTAAATTCGCGTACTGTATAATGTAAAAAAATCGCTTTCTCATGACTAAAAGGATGTGATGATAATGAAGGAACGAGACACGAAAGCTAATGTGAAAGCCCAGTTTGGAAAGAATGCCAGTAACTATGTGACGAGTAAGACGCACGCAAAAGGGAATGATTTACGAAAATTAGTGGAAGTAGCAAACGTGAAAGGGGATGAATACGTCCTGGATATCGCAACAGGAGGAGGGCATGTAGCAAATGCGCTAGCACCTTTAGTTAGGGATGTTGTGGCACTCGACTTGACTACTGAGATTCTAGAGGCGGCTAAGAGTTTTATTGAATCGAATGGAAATTCAAATGTTGAATTTGTCCAAGGAGATGCGGAACAGCTTTCGTTTGATGATGAAAGTTTTGACATTATTACATGTCGGATTGCTGCTCATCACTTTCCTAATATCTCTGCTTTTGTCCGTGAAGCATTTCGAGTCATCAAAGCTGAAGGAACGCTATTATTAATAGATAATGTTGCACCAGAAAGAGATGACTTCGATCAATTTTATAATAAAATTGAAAAAGATCGAGATCATAGTCATCACCGGGCATGGAAAAAATCAGAGTGGTATCAAAAGTTAGAAGTGACTGGTTTTGAAATCGAGGAGTCTTACCGGTTTCAAAAGCATTTTCAGTTTAATACTTGGTGCCAAATGATGAATCTAGCTGAAGAAAAGAAAACCTATTTATCAAATGATATGATGCAATCAACGAAAGAGCATCAAGCTAAATTTAGAATTCAAGTAAGAGATGGGAAGGTTGACTCATTTATGGGTGAGGCGATTTTGATTAAAGCAACAAAACCTAGCTTATAACAAGACAACTCGAAAAAAAGCTAACTCAAAGGTATAACGAGTTAGCTTTTTGAATTTTATAAACCTTGTACGCTTTTCAAACCGATAACTCCTGTTGCATGTTAAAGATGATTTACTTTATCCTGTGAGAAAAAGACCATTTAGGACCCAAAATAGGGTACTACCCTATTTTCCTCCTTCTTTTCGGACAAAAGACATCTGTTGCCATTTCCGTCCTCGCCAACGCCAAAGCATTAGCAGGCCCCTGAGCCATTCATCCAAAATAAAGGCAATCCAAATCCCGATTAATCCTAAGCCGAAATAGATTCCTAGAGTATAAGAAATAGTAACGGCAACTCCCCACATTGAGAGAATCCCCATATAAACTGGAAAACGTACATCACCCGCAGCTCGCAAGGAATTGATGACAACAAGGTTAAAAGCTCTACCAGGCTCTAATATAATTGTAAGTAATAATAAAATGCTTCCGAGTGTAATAATGTCTTCGTTCGAAGTGAAAATAGAGAACAACGGTCGGCCTAATAAATAGAAAATAATAGCCATAAGAGTTGAGACGATGATCGCTATTTTTAAACTTCGTAAGCAACGTTTATAGGCTTCTGTTAGTTTATTTGCTCCAACCTGATGGCCAATTAATATTTGTGTACCTTGTCCAATTGCGATCGAAAAGAGCAAGATAAACATCATAATATTTTGAGCATACACTTTTGTTGTTAGTGCCTCTGTGCCCATCGTTGCAATAAAATACGTAATCACCAATTGAGACCCATTATAGGAAAGGTGTTCACCGGCTGTTGGAATTCCAATTTTTAATAATGATTTCACTTCGTACTTTGGAAATGTCCGTAAAAAAGAAAAAGGGAGATTTCCATTTACTCGCTTATAAAGCAGATAGAGTAGAACAATAACCCCGATTGAACGACTTATAACAGTCGCAATTGCAACCCCTGTTACTCCAAGAACTGGGAAGCCTAATGCTCCAAAAATTAATAAATAATTTCCAAATATATTAAGGATATTCATTCCAACCGTGACGTACATCGCATCTTTTGTAAAACCATGACTTCGAATAATGGCTCCGATTGTCATAATTACTGCTTGAACAAATGAGAAACCACCGACAATTCGCAAATAAACAACTGCACTGTCCATGAGTTCAGGAGGTAGATTCATCATTCGTAAAAAAGTTTCGCTAAAAAAGAAAAGAACAATACTTAACAACAGTCCAATGACTACATTAGCAATTAGTGAAACGACGGAAAATTGACTTGCCTTCGTTTCCTCATTTGCACCTAAATATTGCGCAATCAGAATACTCGTACCGGTTGCTATAAAGCCAAACATAACAATAATGACGACAATGATTTGATTGGCAACCCCAACAGCAGCTACAGCATCATCTGAATATTGACTAAGCATTAACGTATCTGCATTTCCCATTACCATATGAAGCATGATTTCAATAAAAATTGGCCATGTAATCGCAAAAAGAGTTAAATTGCGTTTTGTTTGTTTATTCGTTTGTATAACGCTCACTCCTTTTTTAGTGAGTATCAAAGTCCTCCAAAGAGGAGGAGTGATAGTCATTCTTTATGTTTCGTATCGTAATAATGAATTGAATGCGCTTTAAAAATGGAGTATGTATGTTGATATAGGCAATTACGAAATTAAACATACTAACAATTTAAAGCAATGTCAATCGTTTGCACATATAGAGAAATTTAGAGGTTGAAGGTGTGAGGAAATATCAAAATTCAACATTTTTTTTAAAAAAGTATTGTCAAGAATAGTTATGGGCCTTATAATGATGGTAACCAAGTGCAACCGTTTTCACCGAGGTGGAAATGATGAGGTTTTTTTTATACACCTCCATGCAAACGATTGCTCAAATCGGCGCCGATTTCATCTGGATACCTTTAATGACTTTGTGCAAGAACTTTTTCGGCTTTTAAAAAAGATGCAATAAGTTACTCGTTTTGGTAATGATAAGCAACGAAGGCTAAATCAAACAAACTTTTTAGGGGAATTCCATATTAAAAGCTTGTATTTTACTAAGGGGGTGAATGAGAATAACTGTTTACAGCAATTGATCTATTCATTACTTTAAATCACAAGGGGGAACAGATATTATGTTCAAAAAAACAAAGTTAGTAACATTATCATTATCGTTGTCATTAGCACTTGCAGCATGTGGCGGAGCGGATGAAGCACCAGAAGAAACTGGAGTTGGTGAAGGAGCAGTAGATTTCGAGATCGTTCCTGAAGAAGGCGCAGAATTATTATTGTGGAGTGACGGTGACGAACAGCTTAAATGGGCTGAATTGATGGCTGAGAAATTCGAAGAGGAATATGGTATTCCAGTACAAGTAGAGGAAGTAAACCAAGAAGATGCGCCAGAGCGTTTAGCGACAGATGGTCCTCAAGGATTAGCAGGTGATGTATTTGCTTCTACACATGACCGTATTGGCCGTGCGATCTCTGCCGGATTGGTTCTTGAAAACTTCTGGCCAGAACAATATGAAGAAGAGTTTATGGAAGCGGCTATTACTGCTACATCATTTGATGGAGAACTTTACGGATACCCATCTGGTATCGAAACGTATGCTCTATACTACAACACTGATTTAGTAGAGGAAGCGCCTGAGACAATGGACGAATTGTTTGAAGTAGCGAACGAAGTAACAGAAGGTAATCAGTATGGGTTTATGATGGAGCCTGAGAACCTTTACTTTACGTATGCATTCCTTGGTGGATATGGTGGGTATGTTTTCGGTGATGATGGTACAAATCCCAATGATATTGGTCTAAATAATGAAGGTTCTGTCCAAGGCGCAGAAGTATTGGTCCGAATTCGTGATGAGATTCTTCCTGGTATGGCTAATGAAGATATCACCTATGATGTTAGAACGGCACTATTTGAAGGAGGAGACTTAGCATTTGATATTAACGGTCCGTGGGCTGTCCGTGGATATGAAGATGCAGGAGTAAACTTCAATGTTGCGCCACTGCCATTACTTGACAATGGTGAAAACCCAACTAGTTTCTCAGGTACCCGTGGCTTCTATGTAAACGCATATACGGACTATCCAGATGCAGCTTCATTATTAGCTCAATTTATTACGAACGAAGAAAACTTGTTAGAGTCATATCAAATCACTGGTGCTTTGCCTCCGCGCTTAGCGTTAGTCGATCATGAAGATATTCAAAGCAATGAAATTGCAGTTGGTTTCTTGGAACAAGCAACACATGCTCATCCAATGCCAAACATTCCAGAAATGCCTCTTGTTTGGGATCCAATGGCAGCGGCATTTACAGAAATTTGGAATCGTGATGTTGATATTCAAGAAGCGTTAGATCGAGCAGTGAACACGATCGAAAAGGCAATTCAAGAGCAACAGCAATAAGGGATTACGTTTTAAAGAGCAGGGTGTTATTTACTCAATGAATGATCTTCTATAAAAATATAGAAAAATTAATGGAGCAGTGAGTGTGGTCTATAGGAAAATCCCCCTAAACCACCTCACTGATTATCCATTGTACATGAAGTCATGTGCTGAATATGAAGCTTACTATTCCAGTTGAAGGGGGAATATTTGTGTCAACAAATCTAGAATCTCAAGCGTCACATAAAGATAAAAGCCATAGCAAAATAGCTGCTTTGCTGTCTGTTCTCTTTATGGGACTTGGACAAATTTATAACAAGCAATATTGGAAGGGTATTAGTTGGGCCTTGTTTGAGCTCATCATTTTAATTTTCTTTATTAAACCAATTATGAGTGGTTTACATGGGCTAATTACACTCGGTGAAACGCCTCAAGTAAGACAAAGAGGGCGTATCGTTGATCCCGGTGACCATTCGATCTTATTAATGGCTGAAGGGCTTATGTTACTGATCGTTTTGATAGCGATCGTAGGTCTTTATTATTTAAGTGTTCGTGATGCTTACCTTGTTGGAAAGATGCGTGAGCAAGGGCAAAGAATTATGAACTTCAAAGAATCGGTTCGTAATATCTGGGATAACGGGTATGCCTATATCTTGATCACACCTACCGCTATTTGTATGATCTTGTTAACGGTATTTCCACTTGTTTTTACTGCATTGATTGCTTTTACGAACTTTTCTTCCCCGAACTATTTGCCGCCAAGGGCGTTAGTTGATTGGGTTGGAATTGAGCAATTTGTTCGTTTGTTCACGATGGAATCCTGGAGAGGGACATTCCTTGGTGTTTTCTCGTGGACGGTTATCTGGGCGATATCATCTACACTGATCGTTGTGTTTGCCGGACTTTTTGTCGCCGTTGTGTTATCACAAAAAGTCGTGAAATATACAAAGTTTTGGAGAAATATTTACATTATCCCTTGGGCTGTGCCTGGGTTTGTCAGTATTCTTATTTTTCGAAATATGTACAATGGTCAATTTGGAGTTATTAATGATATGTTACGTTCGGTTGGATTGAATCCAATCCCGTGGTTATCAGACCCAACATGGGCGAAAGTAGCCGTACTAATGACAAACCTATGGTTAGGTTTTCCGTTTTGGATGGCCTTATTTACTGCAGTACTGACGACCATTAGTAAAGAATTATATGAAGCGGCTGAAGTAGATGGAGCAACAATTGTTCAACAGTTCCGCAACATCACATTCCCGATTGTTATGGTAGCTGCCGTTCCATTAATGGTCTTTACCTTCGCATTTAACTTTAACCAGTTAACATTTATTTATTTAATGACAGAAGGTGGACCGATGAACGCTAATTACAACTACGCAGGTCATACGGACATTTTATTATCATGGATATTCAAAATGACATTAGATAATGGACAATATGCCATTGCTTCTGCTGTTGCCTTAGTGGTCTTTCTTCTCATTGCAGGATTTGCGTATTTCAATTTACGAAATACAAAATCGATGAAAGGGGAGGCGTAATAGAACATGATTAGTCCTAAAGGAAAAAGAGCAATAAACTTCTTTATTGTATATAGTATTTTGGTTGCGTTAGTAATCATTTGTTTGTTCCCTGTTTATTTTATATTTATTGGGTCAGTTAACCCTGGGTCATCTTTGCATTCATCGCAAATATTTCCAAGCCCTGCTGATTGGAATTGGGGACATTATAAGGCCTTATTTGCAGAACATGATTATTTAACATGGTATAAAAACACGATGTTCATTGCTATATCAAATATGCTCATTTCGACGACATTCGGAGTTTTCTCTGGGTACGCTTTTTCGAAATTTAGGTTTGCAGGGAAGAAGCAAGGTTTGATGGCGATCATCATTTTACAAATGTTCCCAACGATTATGGGGATGATTGCGATCTATACGTTACTTGGAGCATTCGGTCTTTTGGATACTCATCTTGGCTATATTTTAGTATTAGCTGCCGGGAGTGTGGCCTTTAACACATGGATTGTCAAAGGATTCTTTGATGGAATTCCAAATAGTTTAATGGAAGCTGCTCGTATCGATGGAGCATCTAATACAGACATTTTTGTTAAAGTCATGCTTCCGCTAGCTACGCCAATTATTGCATTTGTTGCGTTTAATAGTTTCATTGGAGCGAGTATGGACTTTATTATGGCGGAAGTTATATTACGATCTAGTAGTAACTGGACGTTGGCACAAGGCTTGTTTACATTAGTATCAGGACAAGCAAATAACAACTTCACCGTATTCGCAGCCGGAGCCGTTCTCATTTCAGTCCCACTAATGGTGTTGTTCTTTGTATTCCAACGCTTTATAGTAGAAGGACTAACGGCTGGTGCTGAAAAAGGGTAACTGTTAGCAAAGTAGGTGGTTCTCTTGTTTAAAAAGTTTAAAGTACTTTCTATTATTTTATTAGTACTTGCCATTGGCTTGTTTTTATACTCTGCCTTGTTACTATGGATCGTAACAACATCATAAGATTCAGCCTTTGAGCGAGGATAAAATCAAGGGTCTGATCCCCTAAAAACTAGTCGGGGTCAGACCCTTCTCAGTTATTTATAGAAACTAAAACATATATTGATTGTCTAAAGTGTGTGTAAGAGCTAAAATAAAGAGAAACAAAAGAGGCAGGAGGTGGATACCGATGGCGGTCACCATAAAAGATGTCGCTAAACGGGCCAACGTAGCACCGTCGACGGTATCTCGAGTTATTGCAAATAGCTCTCGTATTAGTGAAAAAACGAAAGAACGTGTCAGGGAAGCGATGAAGGAATTAGGCTACCATCCAAATTTCAATGCTAGAAGTCTAGCAAATAAAAGTACGAGTACGTTAGGAATTGTCATGCCTAACTCAGCTAAAATTGCCTTTCAAAACCCGTTCTTCCCGGAAGTTATTCGTGGGATTAGTGCAAAGGCTTATCAAGAGGGATACGGACTTTATTTAACAACTGGACAAACGGAAGATGAAATTCTTGAAGAAGTTAAGCAAATGGTATATGGAGGACGGGTAGATGGAGTAGTACTTCTCTATTCAAGAGTTAAAGATAAGATCATGCCATTTTTAATTGAACAAGATTTTCCGTTTGCACTAATTGGTAGACCATATAATATGGATGAAGATCAAGTTACGTATGTTAATAATGATAATTATAAAGCAGCGAAAACAGTAACAGAGTATTTGATGTTGTTAGGTCACGAGCGAATCGGGTTTATTGGCGGGAATCTAGATTATGTCGTAACGGTTGACCATATGAAAGGGTATGAGCAAGCATTAAACAACGCCCATATACCAATTCGACAAGATTACGTTGTTCACCATGAGGAAGTAAAAGAAGGTGGACAAGATGCAGTCATTGAGCTGATGTCGATTGAAGATCGTCCTACGGCTCTTATTGTTGCTGATGATAT
Organism: Halalkalibacter lacteus; assembly: GCF_036663595.1. Taxonomy (NCBI): domain Bacteria; kingdom Bacillati; phylum Bacillota; class Bacilli; order Caryophanales; family Bacillaceae; genus Halalkalibacter; species Halalkalibacter lacteus. Next base: position 32,016 of record NZ_JAWRVL010000018.1, on the reverse strand, counting down.
TATGACATTTGGAGTGTTACGAATGCTGGCGGATATGAATGTAAAAGTTCCGCAAGATATTTCGATTGTCAGTTTTAATAATGTAATGATATCAGAACTATCGTCACCGACCATGACAACCGTCGATATTCATATATATGATTTAGGCTTTGAAGCGACGAAATGTCTAATTAATAAAATTGCTGATCCTGATTTTGGTGAAAAAAAGGTAATTGTTCCTCATAGGCTAATTAAGAGGGAATCATGCAAATAGTGGAGGAGCTTATTTAGGCTCCTTTTTCAGTTGTTTTTACAAGAGAATCTAAGACTACGGGTAAGAAGGGGGAATCAAATAATGAAGACATGGTGGAAAGAAGCAGTTGTATATCAAGTTTATTGGCGGAGTTTCTTTGATACAAACGGAGATGGTTATGGTGATTTAGAAGGGGTTATTGAGAAGCTTGATTACATAGATGAGCTTGGCGTTGATGTTATTTGGTTAAATCCATGCTACGAATCTCCTGATTTTGATAACGGTTATGATATTTCAGATTACAATAGCGTTATGGAAAAAGCAGGAAATTTGGAAACGTGGGAACGCCTTTTAAATGAAGTTCATAAACGAGGCATGAAGCTGATTATGGACCTCGTTGTGAATCATACGTCAAATCAGCACCCTTGGTTTTTGGAATCAAGCTCTTCTAAGGAAAACCCGAAACGTGATTACTATATTTGGAAGGACCCTAAAAATGGAAAAGAGCCAAATAACTGGCGCTCTTATTTCGCTCCGTCTGTTTGGGAGTATGATGAAAAAACTAGTCAGTACTATATGCATTCTTTTGCTGTTGAGCAGCCTGATTTAAACTGGGAGAACGAAGAAGTTCGGCAAGAAATTTATAAAATGATGCGTTTTTGGCTTGATAAGGGCATAGATGGATTTCGTTTAGATGTCATTAATTTACTTGCCAAATTAGAAGGATTTCCAAGTGTAGAAAATCCAAACGATATCAATTATCTAGGTAACAATCCTGGTATTCATGAATACTTACATGAGATGAACCGTGAAGTCCTGCAGCACTATGACATTATGACGGTTGGTGAGATCCCGTTTGTCACACCAGAAGATGGTTTGCTTTATGTTGGGGAAGATCGCCAAGAGCTCCATACATTGTTCCATTTTGAGGTCGCTGATGATATGCCTACATGGGATATGACGCGCTTCAAGGAAATCCAAACACGCTGGTATGAAGGATTAAAAGGGAAAGGAACAAACTCGCAGTTTATGAACAATCATGATCATACTCGTCAGGTGACTCGCTATGGCAATGACGGAGAATACCGAGTAGAATCAGCAAAATTATTAGCCACAATGATTCATACACTTCCAGGAATTCCGTATGTCTATCAAGGAGAAGAAATCGGTATGACTGGTGTTCATTTTGAATCAATTGATGATTACAATGATATCGCGATGAGAAATAAGTACAAAGAAGAAGTGGATAAAGGGCGGGATCCACAAGAAGTATTTGAAAGCTTATTATTGTTAAGCCGTGACAACTCCCGTACGCCCATTCAGTGGGATGATACAGACCAAGCTGGTTTTACAACGGGAGTTCCTTGGATTAAAGTGAATCCAAACTATAGAGACATTAATGTTAAACAAGCACTGGCTGATCCAGATTCGGTGTTTTATTATTATAAAAAACTGATTTCTATACGGAAAGAAAATCCTGTGATGATCTACGGGGACTATAAGGATCTTTCTGAAAAAGATGAAAGCGTATATGTTTACACGCGTAGTTATGAAGGGATTACTTGGTTAGTTATACTAAATCACTCGGATGAGAAGCATAGTTTTTCATTAGATAAGGAAAATGATGATGCGGGTAAAAAGCTTATTATCGCTAACTATGAAGATGTAACTGGAGAAGAGTCGATTCAAAGAACAGTACTTCGTCCTCATGAAGCGCGAATTTACCAAATATAAGAGTGCTATAAAGGGTTATTTAGGCTCCTTGTATCATGGACATACCAACATTTTTGGAGATGCACTGGAAAATCTAAAACCAACCTTAAAGAGATCCTCGAGGAAGTGGCAATGGCTCCGATCGTTACTTAGGTGCTCCTGAAAAAGGTGAAAACCAACCTTTTTCAGGAGCATCTTTTTTTGGAGGTTTCTCTTTTTAGTTTAGAATTAAATATCTTGGGATAAACTTTGAGGAGTTTAGTTACTTATCGAAGAGGCTTCTTTTTCATAAAACTAATTTAATGCAAACGATTGCATAATGTTAATAATTATGATATCTTAAAAATATACAAGGGGGAAGACAATATGAAAAAAAAATGGTGGAAAGAAGCAGTTGCGTATCAAATTTATCCACGTAGTTTTATGGATTCAAATGGAGATGGAATTGGTGATATTCAAGGAGTGATTTCAAAACTTGATTACTTAAAAGATCTAGGAATCGATGTTATTTGGATTTGTCCGATCTTTAGTTCACCAAATGATGATAACGGTTATGATATAAGTGATTACAAAGGAATCATGGAGGATTTCGGTACGATGGCTGACTTTGATCAGCTACTCGAGGAAGTGCACAATCGAGACATGAAATTAATTTTGGACCTTGTGATTAATCATACATCTGATGAGCATCCTTGGTTTATTGAGTCGCGTTCTTCAAAAGAGAATCCGTATAGAGACTATTATATTTGGCATCCAGGGAAAAAAGGAAAAGAGTCGAACAACTGGGAATCGATCTTTGGTGGTTCGGCTTGGGAATATGATGAGAAAACAAAAGAATATTTCATGCACGTATTCTCGCGCAAACAACCTGATTTAAACTGGGAAAATCCAAAGGTTCGTAACGATTTATACGAAATGGTTAATTGGTGGTTAGATAAAGGAATTGATGGATTCCGTGTTGATGCGATTTCTCACATCAAAAAGGTTGCTGGTTTTCCTGATTTACCGAATCCAAAGAAAAAGAAGTATGTACCATCACTTGACGGTCATATGAATCAAGAGGGGATTCATGTTTTTCTTGAAGAGCTTAAGCGTGAAACGTTTGATAAATATGATGTTATGACTGTTGGTGAAGCCAATGGAGTAAAGGTCCACCAAGCGGAAGAATGGGTTGGAGAAGAAGAAGGTTGTTTCAATATGATTTTCCAATTTGAGCACTTAGACCTTTGGGGGAAAAGTACAAGTGGGGGCTTAGATCTTGCAGCCTTGAAAAAAACGTTTACGAGATGGCAAAAGGGTCTTGATGGGATGGGATGGAACGCATTGTTCCTAGAAAACCATGACCAGCCTCGTTCGGTTTCGACTTGGGGAAACAGTGAGGAATACCGTGACAAATCAGCCAAAGCCTTAGCTACGATGTACTTTCTCATGCAAGGAACACCATTTATTTATCAAGGACAAGAAATAGGCATGACGAATGTGAAATTTTCTTCAATAGATGATTACAATGATGTGGCAATTAAAAATTTGTATCGCAATGAAAGAGCAGAGGGGAAATCTCATCAAGAAATCATGGAGATCATTTGGAAAAATGGGCGGGATAATTCAAGAACACCAATGCAGTGGAACGATGAAGAAAATGCCGGTTTCACGACAGGAACGCCATGGTTAAAGATGAACCCGAATTATACTGACATTAATGTTGAACAATCGATAGAAGATTCTCATTCGATTTATCATTATTATAAGAAGCTTATTCAACTTAGAAAAGAGCTATCTGTCCTTATTTACGGAAGCTATGATCTTGTATTGGAAGAAGATGAAAAAATTTATGCTTATACGAGAACGTTAGACGACGAAGTGGTATTAGTCATAACGAATCTTTTTGCAGAGGAAGCCAAGTTTGTATTGCCATCTAAATTAAAAGGGAAAACGACTGAGTTACTTATTAGTAACTATGAATTGATTTCAGAAGACAAAATTCATGAATTGCAGTTACAGCCATATGAAGCAAGAGTTTATAAACTAAAGTAATGTATTACAATTTTGTGCAATCGGTTGTCTTATGGAATTGAAACTTCGTCCTTGTACAGTCAGAGGGTGTCTCAAAGGTTTAGAACCTTTGAGACACCCTTTTTAAATCATTGCTAAAAACGTATAGTAAACGGGATATATGAACTTAAATGAGCAATAAAAAACTAAGTAATCAGGGCTATACCAGCGATGGAAAAAACACATTGAAAAAATGTAGTAATTTAAAATTAGACAAAAAACATCAAAAAATTAATGCAAACGATTGCTCGAGGAGTATTTCTATGATATTTTATTAGTAGATAAGGAGGAACGAACATGAATAAAACATGGTGGAAAGAAGCAGTAGCTTATTAAATTTATCCTCGTAGCTTTATGGATTCTAATGGAGACGGGATTGGTGATAGAGAAGGAGTCATTTCAAAACTAGATTACTTGAAAGCGCTTGGAATAGATGTTATTTGGATTTGTCCGATCTATAATTCGCCTAACGATGCTAACGGTTTCGACATAAGTGATTTTAAAGGAATCATGTCGGATTTTGGGACAATGAGGAATTTTGATCAACTGTGTAAATAAGTACATAAGCTTTAGCTTCCATGTATTTTCTCATGCAGGGAACATCATTTATTTATCAAGGGCGAGAAATAGGGATGACAATGTACAGTTTTCTTCAATTGATGATTATAATGATGTCGCGATCAAGAATTTGTATCGATATGAAAGAGCAGATGGGAAGTCACATCAAGAAATTATGGAGATCATTTGGAAAAATGGGCGAGATAATTCAAGAACACCTATGCAGTGGTTTGATGAAGAATATGCTGGATTCACTACAGGAACACCATGGTTATAAAACAAACCCTAATTTTATTTATATCAAAAGAGTTATCTATTAGTAACTACGAAGTCAACACAGAAATAGAAATGGATAAGCTAGTATTAAAACCATATGAAGCAAGACTATACAAAATAAAATAATTTTTTACCATTCTGTGCAAACGATTGCCCGGAAGGTGAAAAGCGCTAAATATAGGAGGAAAATAGGATGAAAATCACATCGTTTGATTTTTGGCAGAAATTTGGTAAGGCTTTAATCGTAGTAGTAGCGGTTATGCCGGCAGCGGGGATTATGATTTCCCTTGGTAAAATGATCGCAATGTTTGAAATGGATTTGGCTTTAGTTCAAACGAGCGCTGTCATCATCGAAGAGCTTGGTTGGGCAATCATTAGTAATATGCATATTTTATTCGCAGTCGCGATTGGGGGCTCGTGGGCAAAGGAACGTGCTGGTGGAGCTTTTGCTGCTTTAATTGCTTTTATTCTAATCAATCGTGTAACTGGGGCTATTTTTGGGGTTAATAACAGTATGTTGCAAGATCCTGAAGCGACAGCTACTTCTCTTTTTGGTAGTGAATTAATTGTTCAAGATTTCTTCACCGATGTTCTTGGGGCACCGGCTTTAAATATGGGTGTATTTATCGGAATTATTTCGGGCTTTTTAGGTGCTGTTATCTTTAACAAATTTTATAATTATGATAAATTACCACAAGCTTTATCATTTTTTAATGGGAAACGTTTTGTTCCATTTGTCGTTATTTTGTGGTCAATTGTTACCGCTGTAGTTCTTTCTTTAATCTGGCCCGTTATACAAGGGAGTTTAAATGATTTTGGACGCTGGGTGGCCACATCTAGAGACACTGCTCCGTTTCTAGCACCATTTATCTATGGCGCTGTAGAACGTCTATTGCTTCCGTTCGGTTTGCACCATATGTTAACGATTCCAATGAATTTTACAAACCTTGGTGGCACTTATACGATTTTAACGGGAACGAATGCTGGACAGACAGTTGCTGGGCAAGATCCTCTATGGTTTGCGTGGATTGCTGACTTGAATAACCTAAGAGCTGCTGGTGATCTTGCAACTTATAGTCAATTAGTAAATGATGTGACTCCTTCACGTTTTAAAGTGGGTCAAATGATTCTTTCGACGGCTGCTTTAATGGGTATTGCCATAGCGATGTACCGAAATGTCGATCCTGATAAGCGAACAAAATATAAATCAATGTTCTTTTCTGCTGGGTTGGCGGTATTTTTAACTGGAGTAACTGAACCAATTGAATTTATGTTTATGTTTGTTGCACCTGTTCTTTATATCGTATATGCGATTATGACTGGGTTTGCTTTTGCGGTTGTTGATCTTGTTGATATTCGTCTTTCCTCTATGGGGATGTTGGAACTATTAACGCGTACTCCGATGGTTATTAAAGCCGGGTTATGGTTAGATTTTATTTTCTTTATTGGAGCTTGCTTGGTATTTTTTGTTTTAAACTTTGCAGTGGCTAATTTCATGATCAAAAAGTTTAAATTTGCGACTCCTGGACGTTTAGGAAATTATATTGAAGAAAGTAATGAAAAAGATGGTAAAGCTGGAGCAAACGAAAATGATGGCTCTTTGGCAAATTCAATTATTGCTTTATTAGGTGGTCGAGAAAATATTGAAGAAGTAGATGCATGTATGACTAGACTTCGCGTGACAATAAAAGATGTGAATGCTGTTGCTTCTGAACAAGAATGGAAGAGAAATGGAGCATTGGGATTAATTGTTAAAGGGAAGGGTGTACAAGCCATTTACGGACCGAAAGCGGATATTCTTAAATCAGATATTCAAGACCGAATAGGAGCGTAGCACATGAGGTTATTAACATTAAATTGTCATGCGTGGCAGGAGGATAATCAGCTAGATAAAATAAAAAGTTTAGCGAAAACGATAAAAGAAACATCATATGATGTGATTGCACTACAAGAAGTAAGTCAGTCAATTAATGAGGCAGACATTGATGGCAACGTTAAAAAAGATAATTATGTTTTGGTATTACTGAACGAATTGAAAGAGCTTGGTGTAGAGGATTATGATTATGTGTGGGATTTTGCGCACATTGGATTTGAAGTTTATGAAGAAGGTCTTGCGATTTTAACAAAGCATAAAATTGAAAAGAGGCACTCGTTCTTTATTTCTCAATCTGAAGATACAAACTATTGGAAGACAAGAAAAATTGTGGGTGCGACCATCCTTTATAATAATAAGCCGGTTTCTTTTTATTCATGTCATCTTGGATGGTGGGAAGATGAAGAAGAACCTTATACTAAACAAGTAGATGCGTTACATTCATTTGTGCAAACGAATGAACAGTTCTTCTTAATGGGAGACTTTAATAATGATGCTACTATTAAAGAAGAAGGTTATGAGTATTTACTTAACAAAGGACTTTTTGATACGTATCATTTAGCTGAAGAAAAAGATAAAGGGACAACAGTAGAGGGAAAAATTGCTGGTTGGGATAAGAACAAACAAGATTTAAGAATTGATTATATTTTTACCAATTCAAAAATTGAAGTGAAAAAATCAAATGTCATTTTCAATGGTTTCAACGAGCCAATTATTTCTGACCATTTCGGCTTGGAAGTCGAGACTGCTCTATAACAATTCAAACACTAAAGGGTCTGACTCCGACTAGTTAGCATAATATATTGAGGTTGAGGATTTTTACTAACGTCATATATTTTATACTAGGGGGGAGACCTTTTATCTCATCTTGCACCAACTACTTAAATATCTTAAAATGAGCATAAGTAAAGAGAGTGCAGTAAATAGGAGGCAAAAATGAACAACCATCAGGAGCAAATTGAAAAAGCAAATAAAGAAGTTGCAAAATTAAAAGAAAGCGTTAGCAAGCATGAATGGAACTTGCAGTACCATGTCATGCCACAGGCCAATTGGATGAATGATCCAAATGGGTTTTCCTTCTTTAAAGGTGAGTACCATCTTTTTTATCAGCATCATCCGTTTGGTCCTAAATGGGGCCCAATGCACTGGGGGCATGTAAAAAGCAAAGACCTTGTCAATTGGGAGCACTTACCAATTGCTTTGGCACCGAGTGAAGAGTATGACAAAGATGGCTGTTTCTCTGGTAGTGCGATTGAAAAAGATGGAAAGCTCTATTTAATGTATACGGGGAATGTTTGGATTGATGGAAAGCTGGATGAAGATTTAAAACAAGTTCAGGCATTAGCAGTGAGCGAAGATGGGATTCATTTTGAAAAGTTAAAAGAAAATCCAGTTATAGCGGAAACACCTGAAGGAGATATCAATACGTTTCATTTCCGTGATCCAAAAGTTTGGAAACATGAGAATACATATTATGTTGTTTTAGGGTCAAAAACGAAAAAGAATACTGGTCAAGCATTATTATACCGCTCGGATGACTTGATAGATTGGGAATACGTTTCTATTATGGCAAAAGGTGAAGGCAATTTCGGTTTTATGTGGGAGTGCCCGGACCTATTTGAGCTTGATGGAAAAGAAGTTTTGGTACTGTCTCCTCAAGGGGTGAAGCCAGAAGGAAATGATTATCATAACCTTCATCAGGCAGGCTATGTCATTGGTCAACTGGAGTATCAAACAGGTGAATTGCAATATGGTTCCTACTATACATTAGATCATGGTTTTGATTTTTATGCACCGCAAACAATGATGGATGAAAAGGGAAGAAGAATCCTCATTGCATGGATGGATATGTGGGAAAGTGAAATGCCGACACAACAGTTTGGTTATTCCGGCGCTATGACCATTCCAAGACTTGTGACAATGAGAGATGATCGGTTGTATACTTTGCCTGTTCCTGAGCTAGAAGCCCTTCGTGAAAAAGAGGTTCAATATACAGATGTAGTGATCGAAGGGGAAGAGTCACTAGAAGGTGTTCACGGAGATTGCATAGAATTAAAGGTAACAATGAATGTTAAAGATGCTACTATATTTGGTTTGAAACTGAGAGTGGATGAGGCTACTGAGCAAGAGACGGTATTATCTTTTGACAAAGGAGAAGGAATCGTGACACTTGATCGAAATAAGTCAGGTAAAGGGCCAGATGGGGTTCGTAAAACTGAAGTTACGATGCTGGAAATCGTTCACCTTCAAATCTTCATCGATAAATCGTCTATTGAAGTGTTTATAAATGAAGGAGAAAAAGTGATGAGCAGCCGAATCTTTCCTACGAATGAGGCGACAGGGATTACGTTTTTTGCGGATCAGCAGATGAATATTGAGAACTTGAATAAGTGGCATTTAAAACAAGCCATTAAATAAAAATTCACATTATATGGATGACTCAATTGATTAATCATGAGTCATCCTTTTTGTTGAAATTTGAAAGGAGAAATCAAGAGTGTCGATGGGCTATTTAGAACAAATTGTCGAGCACAATTAGGGAATTAATCATAGAATGTTAACTCAAATGTCGGTTAAACAGTCTATATGTTAATCTCTCCACTCGTTATCTTCTCATAAATTCGTAAAACAGATTCGTCTTTTCTTTTTGACTCAAACATAAGATCAACGTGTCTTGACCCAATTAAGTTACTAAATTGTACTAAATCATCTTCCAATATATAGTCATGATGAGCGGGGTCTGTTATCGAGTTTCTTCCCGAACTTATATGCATTTTGGGACGTCCAATGTTTTGCCATGATTGAAAAATAATGTCTAGTGTAGTTTCTAACTCTAGATCGGTAGAGGGATTACATTTATTGTGATGAAAATCAAAACAGATTGGAACTTGTGTCATGTTGTAAATATCGATAACATCGCTAATTGTAAAAATCTTATCATCGTTTTCTAATCGTAGTGTCGCCTTTATTTCACTTGATAAATGGTTGTACGTAGCAATAAACCTTTTTTTGGCCTCTTCTTTATTCCCGTAAGCTCCTCCAACATGTAAGATCATGTCTGTTCCATTCACTAGTCTTAGAATTTTGTTGTGATATTCTAAGTCTAAAATTGCTTTTCTCACAATTTCAGGGTTTGTTGAATTTAGAATGCTAAACTGACCTGGATGCATAGATAGTCGCATCTCATGTTTCATACAAATGTTTCTGATCCGATCGGTTATGATAAGGACATCTGGATCTTTGTCCCATTTCCAAGTCATTATGTCATGAGTTGCAAAAGGAACTAAGTCGCTGCTCATTCGATAAAAGAAAATGTTATGTTCTCTATTCCATTCAAGCACTTTCCTTACTTCATTAAAATTATGTAGCGTGAGTTCTTTTATTTTTTGTAAGCCCTCTATTTCAACTGTCTTTAAACGGCATGTTCTAAATCTAGAAGGGAGAGACAAATTAATACATGCATATCCGATTTTCATTATTAATGGTTACCTCCAGTAAAAATCACGAGCACATTACATAGTTATTCTTGTAGTATGCCCCTAAAATGAATCGAAATGTAGTGGGGCTTAAAATGAGCATGATAGCTGATTTTATTTTATTCGTGTAGGAGGGAAAAATTTGCTTATTTCAAAAAAAGAAAAAAGATAAAGAAAAATTCTCTTCAATGTGATAAGATAAAGTTAATTAATTAAATTAATTAAGTATCGAAGTGATAATAAAACAACATTGCAGGAGGTTCGATTTCAATGGCGATTTTAGTAACTGGCGGGGCTGGATATATTGGCAGTCATACGGCGCTTTATTTACAAGAAAAAGGTGAAGAAGTTATTATCTTGGATAATTTAGAAAAAGGACATGCTGATGCTATATTAGGTGCGCAGTTATATAAGGGTGGTCTGCGAAATGAGAATGTACTGGATGAGATTTTTCAAACTCATCACATTTCAAGCGTAATTCACTTTGCTGCCAATTCTTTAGTTGGTGAAAGTGTAGAACAACCTCTAGAATATTATGATAATAATGTCATCGGTTCGTACACACTCGTTAAGAAAATGGTTGAACATGATGTGAAGAAAATCGTATTCTCCTCAACTGCAGCAACGTATGGTGAGCCGAAATCAATCCCTATATTAGAAAGTGACCCGACGATCCCTACAAATCCATATGGGGAAACAAAACTAGCTATTGAGAAAATGCTGAAGTGGGCTGACGATGCTTATGGCTTAAAATCAGTGTGTTTACGCTACTTTAATGCAGCAGGTGCTGATCCGTTAGGAAGGATAGGAGAGGATCATACCCCTGAGTCTCATCTCATTCCAATTGTTTTGCAAGTCGCATTAGGCCAACGTGAAAGCATTAAAATTTTCGGTGATGATTATCAGACCGAAGACGGAAGCTGTGTTAGAGATTATATTCATGTCATGGATTTAGCACAAGCACATTTTCTCGCTCTTAAAAAATTAGAAGAGTCAAATGAAAGCGGAATCTATAATCTCGGCAATGGCAAAGGATTTTCTGTTAAGGAAGTAATCGACGTATGTCGGACAATTACTGGAAAAGAAATTCCAGCGGTGGTTGCAGAAAGAAGAGCTGGTGATCCAGCAACATTAATTGCGTCATCACAAAAGGCAAAAGAACAATTACAATGGAAGCCGCAATATCCAGATTTAGGAGAAATCATCTCTCATGCATGGAAATGGCATCAAGCTAACCCACATGGCTATATTAAGGAACGTAGAATATAACTTTAGTTTTGTTTTAAAAGTATAATAATAGAAAAAACGTGCTATATATACCAGCTTTATATTACATTTTTGAATGAGGTGTCATCATTGGAGAACATAAAAAAAACATTTATCGAAGTATTTAAAGAAACCGATCAATTACGTGCTTTTTTTGCCCCGGGACGAGTGAACTTAATTGGAGAACATACGGATTACAATGGGGGGCACGTATTTCCATGTGCATTAAGTATTGGTACATTTGCTGTTGCTAGGAAACGAAAAGATTCAAAAATTCGTTTGTATTCAATGAATTTTTCGGATAGAGGAGTAATTGAAACGTCACTTGAAAATTTAATGTATGTTGAAGAACATGATTGGGCTAATTATCCAAAAGGGGTTGTAGCTAAATTAATAGAAGCTGATGCCTTAATTCTTACTGGTTTTGATGTTGTATTTAATGGAACCATTCCAAATGGAGCTGGGTTATCTTCTTCTGCTTCTATTGAATTAGTTACAGCAGTTATGATAAATGAAATGTTTCAACTTAAGATTGATCAAGTTGAATTAGTAAAACTTGCTCAAAAAGCAGAAAATGAATATATTGGAGTTCAATGTGGAATTATGGATCAGTTTGCGATCGGTATGGGGAAGAAAGATCATGCAATCTTACTTGATTGTCAGACACTTGAAGCTACATACTCTCCTATTAAATTAGAGGATATGTCTTTAGTTATTATTAATACAAACAAAAAAAGAGGGTTAGCTGATTCAAAATATAATGATAGAAGAAGTGAGTGTCAAGAGGCGTTAACGTTACTTCAACAAGTTGTTAGCATTGAGTCACTTGGGGATTTATCGATTGAAGAGTTTGAGAAACACAAGCATGTTATTAAAAATGACACAGTTCAAAAGCGTGCAAAACATGCCGTTTCTGAAAATGAACGAACTGTACTTGCAGTCGAAAAATTAAACGCTGGTGATGTTGCAGGCTTTGGGAAACTAATGAATGAGTCGCATATTTCTTTACGAGATGATTATGAAGTGACAGGGCAGGAACTTGATGCACTTGTTCAAGCTGCCTCGGACGCGAAGGTTGTTGGGGCAAGAATGACAGGTGCAGGATTTGGTGGATGTACAGTAAACTTAGTGCACAAGGAACAGCTTGCTGATTTTATTGAACGGGTCAGTTTACAGTACGCTCAGCAAACTGGACTAAAGGCAGACTTTTATACGGTAGAAATAGGAGATAAAGCAAAAGAAATTACTCTCTAGCTGATATACGGGAGGAAAGACAATGCCAACAATCAATATATATGAACAAATAGATCGGCTTATTCAGTACGGTCTTCAAAAAAATCTAATTACACCATTTGATGTCGACTATGTCTGTAATCAGCTATTAGCGATATTTGATTTAGATGATAGTGAAGAAGTGGTCGCGCAATCTGAAGAGCTTGAATCACCCCAACCGATTTTAGATCAAATGTTGGATTGGTCTTATGATAAAGGGATTCTAAAAACAAATACGATTACGTACCGTGACTTACTTGATACACAAATTATGGATTGCCTTATGCCGCGGCCATCTGAAGTCATTCATCAATTTCAGTCACGTGATAATGTAAAAGAGGCAACTAACTATTTTTATCAGTTATCAAAAGACTCTCACTATATTCGAAAAGATCGAATTGCTAAAAATGAGCATTGGTATAGTGAAACAGAATATGGAAATTTAGAAATTACAATCAATCTATCAAAGCCAGAAAAAGATCCGAAAGCGATTGCAGCAGCAAAAGGGATAAAACAGTCTTCTTATCCAAAATGTTTATTATGCAAAGAAAACGTCGGGTACCGGGGAAGGGTGAATCATCCCGCAAGACAAAATCATCGTATCATTCCTGTTACATTAAGCGGTGAAGCTTGGTATTTTCAATACTCACCATACGTGTATTACAATGAGCATGCCATTTTGTTTTCAAGCGAACATAAACCAATGGCAATCTCAAAAGAAGGTTTCGATCGATTATTGCATTTTGTCGAACAATTTCCTCATTATTTTGCCGGAACAAATGCTGATTTACCAATTGTTGGTGGGTCGATTTTGTCACATGATCATTTCCAAGGTGGTAATCATGAATTTCCAATGGCGATGGCAGACGTAGAAGAATCATTCTCTGTTTCACGATTTGCAAATGTTGAAGTAGGGATTGTCCGTTGGCCAATGTCTGTTATCCGTTTACGTGGAACCGATCGACATGAAGTTTCCGCTTTAGCAGAAGAAATTTTAGTAAACTGGCGTAACTATTCTGATGACAGTGTTTCTATCTATGCATTTACTGGTGATGAGCCGCACAATACGATTACCCCTATTGTTCGTTTTAAAGAAGGGAAATTTGAAATGGACTTAGTTCTTCGAAATAATCGGACGGATGGATTACACCCATTAGGGATTTTCCATCCTCATGACGAAGTACACCATATTAAAAAAGAAAACATCGGTTTAATCGAAGTAATGGGTTTAGCAGTATTACCAGGACGCCTTCAAGTGGAAATGGAAGTATTAGCAACATATATGTTGGAGGAGGACTTCGCTTCACTTGCTAGTAATGATGACCGAACAAAAAAGCATGTAGAATGGGCGACTAGCATTAAAGAAAAATACCAAGATCTAAACGAGGGTACGATTCATGAAATACTGCAACTTGAAATCGGTAAAGTATTCTCAGTCGTATTAGAGCATGCTGGTGTGTATAAAAGAACAGCGGAGGGAAAAGCGGCGTTTGTTCGATTTATTCAAAGTATTTAAGAAAAATAAGCGATTGTCTACCATATTTGAGGATTTTTCTTTCTTCTAGAAAAACAAGCTAACAGCAAATTTATTGATTAGTTTGTTTAGTGAACTGAAGGCCTAACACCTTATTTTTACAGGTTAGGCCTTTTTGTTTATAGATGATTGAAGCTCTATTTTATCTGTGAATATAATAAAACAGACAACTTTTATGTAACGAGTATAACTATTGGTCTCCATTCTTTAGTTAGGTGGTAACTAACTAATTTGACTTTTAGGGAGGTACTCCTTTTTTCATGTCTTGAAAGCCTTGCGAGACTAAGGATTCAAATTATGAAATTAATTCAATCATAAAAACAACAAATTTTTCTGGACATTTTCCTGACTTAACTAATATAATAAAACAAATAAGTTTAGTCGGAATTGGTGTTTGGAGTGTTTATGATGACTTTTGAAATAGGTTTTGTGATATTCGTTGTAGTAGGAATGTTGATTTGCCTAATTAAAGAAATAGCTAGACCGGATTTTATTGTTTTTTGTGCATTAGCCGTTCTTCTTTTAACAGGGATCTTATCTCCGGCAGATGCGTTAAGAGGATTTTCGAATGAAGGAATGTTAACAGTAGCACTTCTTTTTATTGTAGCTGGAGCAGTTAAACAAACTGGAATGTTAAATCATATTGTAACAAGGTCAATGGGGACTGGTAAAAGTCATAGAAAATCTCTTGTGCAAATGATGATTCCTGTATCAACGTTGTCTGCCTTTTTAAATAACACACCAATTGTTGTAATGTTTACTCCAGTTATTCGAAAATGGTGTAAAGAGAGAAATATTTCACCGTCAAAGTTTTTAATTCCTCTATCTTATGCAACTATATTTGGTGGGACCTTGACGTTAATAGGTACTTCTACAAACCTAGTTATCCATGGATTCATGCTAGAAAATGGAATGGGTGGCTTCTCGATGTTTCAACTAGCCATAGTTAGTCTTCCTGCTGGTTTACTAGGGATTTTATACATGGTGACAATTGGCTATAAGCTATTGCCGGATAGAAAAACTTCGGAGGAATCCTTTGAGGAAAGCTCTCGCGAATACTTATCAGAAGCTCTAGTAGAACCGAACTCACCGTTGATCGGAAAGACAATTGAAAAAGCAGGATTAAGAAATTTACAAGGACTTTATTTAATAGAACTTATAAGAAACGGAGACCGGACAGCCCCAGTACCTTCGTTTATAAAATTAAAAGAAAACGATCGTTTGATTTTTACAGGATTGTTATCAACGATAGTAGAATTACAAAATATAAAAGGATTACGAGTCGAGACAGGAACGAACTTGAAGTTAGAAAGTCTGCAAAACGGAAGTGCTTCGCTAGTTGAAGCTGTTGTTTCCCATCAATCTTTGTTAATTCAACAAACGGTTAAAGAAAGTAAATTTCGTAGTAAATATGATGCTGGTATTGTAGCCGTTCATAGAAATGACGAAAGAATTAACAATAAAGTTGGAGATATTAAATTAAAGGCAGGAGATACGTTACTCCTTTTAGCAAATAAGGATTTTGTCAATAGGTGGTCTAATTCAAGAGATTTTTATTTGCTTTCACCGATTGAAGATCCTGAAATTGTTGATCCTAAGAAATCAATTATCGCGATCACAACATTAATTGTTATGATACTTCTTGCAGCCTTTAGCATTATACCAATGTTCAAAGCTGCGGTATTAGCTGTTGTTACTCTTTTTGTAACCAAGACAGTCTCATTCGAAAGTGCGCGAAAATATATCCAGTTTGATGTACTGCTATTAATAGCTTGTGCTATTGGGGTCGGTATAGCATTAGAGCAAACTGGTGCTGCTACTTTGATAGCTAATCACTTTGTGCAGATCACAAAGGGTGCTGGTGTGATTGGAGCCATTATCGCTGTTTATTTTCTTACAACGTTATTTACAGAAATTATTACGAACAATGCAGCTGCTGTGTTAATGTTCCCGATATCTCTTGCTATTTCAAATCAATTGGAAGTTGACCCAATGGCTTTTTTTGTAACAATTGCCATTGCAGCATCAGCTAGTTTTGCGACCCCTATCGGTTATCAAGCTAATTTAATCGTATATGGACCTGGTGGGTATCGTTTTTCTGATTATTTGAAAATAGGAATACCACTTAATATTCTTTATTTAGTTGTTACAGTTGTCATTGTTTATTTTGTATGGATTGTCTAAAGAATATCGTAAAAAGAGAGGTTAGTATGTTATAAAAAGAATCTTAAATTCAAGTGAATTTAAGATTCTTTTTATATTCTATAAATTTAATGCGCTTACATCAAGTCAAAATAGTATACCGTTTTAGTCAATCCTGTCACTATTCTACACCTCTTATTATCACTATAATGAAATTA
The DNA here is from genome assembly GCF_036663595.1 of Halalkalibacter lacteus. Classification (NCBI taxonomy): domain Bacteria; kingdom Bacillati; phylum Bacillota; class Bacilli; order Caryophanales; family Bacillaceae; genus Halalkalibacter; species Halalkalibacter lacteus. The sequence goes on along the minus strand of NZ_JAWRVL010000018.1, from coordinate 15,404 downwards.
AGAAAGCGATTACATTAATTCGAGGCGGTGACAACACATTGGATACAACGTTAGAAACAAATAAGTCGAAAGCGAATACAGAAGTAAAGAAAGTCGTGAAAAATAACAAAAGGATGAAGAAATTTTTATCTTACGCTGCGTTTGTTGGACCGGCCATTTTATTTTTTATCGTCATTCAAATTATCCCATTTTTTATGGGGATTTATTATTCCTTTACTTCTTGGAATGGAATTAGCTCAGCAACTGAATGGGTAGGACTTGAAAATTACAAACGAATCTTTACAAATGATGAAAGGTTCTTTGATTCATTCTTGTTCACAACGAAATTTATGTTTGCTGCTGTTGCAATTAGTAATATAATAGGTTTTTCCTTTGCGTTAATTTTAAATTCCGCATTAAAGACCAGAAATATATTACGGACTGCCTTTTTTATTCCAAATGTTATTGGGGGATTATTGCTTGGATTTATCTGGCAATTCATCTTCGTAAGAGGGTTTGCGGCAGTTGGAGAGTTAACGAACATTTCCTTTTTTCAACAGGCATGGCTAGGAGATGCGCAGACGGCCTTTTGGGGAATTGTCATCGTTTTCGCATGGCAAATTAGTGGGTATATGATGGTCATTTACATTGCTGCGTTGCAAGGTGTCGATACATCCCTATTAGAAGCTGCGAAAATAGACGGCGCTAATGCGTATACGTTATTAACAAAAATTATTATTCCATTAATACTACCTGCCTTTACGATTTGTTTCTTTCTAACAATATCAATGGCATTTAAGATTTTTGATTTAAACTTATCTTTAACAGGTGGAGGTCCATTTAACTCAACTCAATCGGTAGCCATTAATATTTATCAAGAAGCATTTACAAACAATAACTATGGATTAGGATCAGCAAAATCAATCTTATTCTTTGTTGTTGTAGCGATATTTACAACCGTACAAGTGATGTTCACGAAAAAGAAGGAGGTTGAGGCATAATGAACAAAAGGTATACGAAAAAGACATTTGTATTAGAAGTCTTTGCGATATTACTCGCTCTCATCTTCCTTGTACCGTTTTATTTCGTTATTGCTAATTCACTAAAAGGGTTTTCTGAGATTCTTATTGATGCTGCAGCGTTACCTAGTGAATGGTTATTTTCTAATTACGTGAAAGTGTGGGAGATTCTTGATTTCCCAAGAGCTTTTTTCAACTCACTTGTTATTACCGTTTTCAGTAATATAGGACTTGTTGTTATTAGTTCAATGGCAGCTTGGAAAATGGTTCGCACACCAGGGAATTTCAGTAAAATTTTATTCGTAATCTTCGTATCCGCAATGGTGATTCCATTTCAGACGGTTATGATTCCACTTGTAAAACTTGGTGGAATGCTCGGGATTATGAATAGTATCCCAGGGATTATCATTATGTACTTTGGCTTCGGTGTTCCGCTTTCCTTATTCCTTTATCATGGATTTGTGAAAACCGTACCTATAGAGGTGGAAGAATCTGCTCGGATTGATGGATGTAGTCAATTTGGTCTGTTTTGGAGAATAGTATTTCCACTATTAAAGCCAATTACTGTTACAGTGGTCATTTTAAATACATTATGGATTTGGAACGACTATCTATTGCCACTTCTTGTTTTACAGGATGGGTCGCTTAGAACGATACCACTTGCAACAAGCTCTTTCTTTGCTCAATATACAAAACAGTGGGATATGGGGCTTGCAGCATTAGTACTAGGGATTACGCCAGTCGTTATTTTCTTCTTGTTTTTACAGAAGCACATCATCAAAGGAATTGCTTCAGGATCAATTAAGTAATTTATTGTTTACAAGTTTTGTGGCTAGCGCTACAAAAGATTAATATAAGCAAGTAAAAAATAGGGGATTAGGGAGGCAATTGCATATGAAACGTTTCTTATTGCTTTGCATGTCAATGTTGTTTGTCGTCGGAATTATTGCAGGGTGTTCGTCGAGTGACGCAGATAGTTCAGGTGATTCTAGTACTAGTGGGGATTCAAAAGCTGGTGATAGTGATGAAGTGGTAACTCTAAACTTCTTTCAGTTCAAGGTTGAAATTGCGGATCAGCTTCAAGAAATGTTAAAAGAATTTGAAGCAGAGCATCCAAACATCAAAGTAAAGCTTGAAACAGTTGGCGGCGGAGCAGACTACGGTGCTGCATTAAAAGCTAAATTTGCATCTGGTGAAAAGCCTGATATTTTTAACAATGGTGGTTTTAATGAATTAGAACTTTGGAAAGAGCATTTAGCTGATCTATCTGATGAGCCTTGGGTTGACCATTTACTTCCAATTGGGAAAGTGCCGATGACAGATGAAGATGGAACTCTTTATGGTATGCCAGTGAATCTTGAAGGATACGGATTTGTCTATAACAAAGATTTATTTGAGCAAGCTGGAATTACAGAAGCACCAGGGACTATGTCTGAACTCACTGCTACAGTTGAGAAATTAGAAGAAAATGGAATCACGGCATTTGCTGCTGGATATGGCGAGTGGTGGGTAATAGGACAGCATTTATTAAATATTCCATTTGCGCAACAAGATGATCCTGCCGCATTTATTGATGGATTAATAGAAGGTACAGAATCATTTGTTGGAAACAAACATTTTGAAGACTTTAAGCAAGTGATTGACACAGAAATCAACTATGGTAATACAAATCCTTTAACAACAGACTACAATACGCAAGTAACACTATTTGCTTCAGGTGAAACAGCAATATTGCAACAAGGAAACTGGACTGAGAACATGATCTATCAAATCAATCCAGATATGAATATGGCGTTCTTGCCGATTCCTTTAAATGACGAAGCTGATGCAGATCGTATTCCAGTAGGTGTCCCTAATAACTGGGCGATTAATAAAAACTCTGAGCATCTTGAAGAAGCAAAATTACTTCTAGATTGGATGGTTTCTTCTGAAACAGGTCAACGTTATATGACAGAAGAATTTGCCTTCATTCCAGCATTCGATAACATTGAACCAGTAGGATTGGGTGCACTAGGAGAGTCAATTCTAGACTATTCTGTTGAAGAGAAAACAATTCCATGGACATGGTTCATGTGGCCAGATGGAGCCAACCAAGATTTTGCGGCAGCTATTCAAGAGTATGTTGCAGGCCAAATTGAGTACGATGAAGTTCTAGAGAAGTTCCAAGCTACTTGGGATAATTTAAAGTAATTCTTCTTCCAAATTAACGAAAGCATATCTATACGTAGATATGCTTTCTGTTTTATACTTTACGTATAGAAAAAGCGGGGAGGCACTTCGTTGTTTAAAAGAAGCATAAGAAATAAACTTATTGTTTTATTATTACTAATAACGATCATCCCTTTTGGCAGTTCAATTATCGTTACGTATCTATATACGAAAGAATCATTAAAGGATCAATCAATTCAAGAAAACGTTAATCTCCTATACCAAGGGAAAGTCAATATCGATAACTATTTAAGAGAATTAAATAACTTCACTCTATCTTTTTATAGCAATCCAGATCTTATGAATTATTTACGAAAGTCATATGGCAGCAATGATTATCTGTCGATGGGTGTTGTTAATAATGTATTACGAGCACTGTTATATAGTGATGAGAACATTAACAAAGTGTACATGTCGATTGTAGGTGATCAGCAAATCGTATCATCGTCTAGACAGTCTACCATTATCTATTCTGAACAAGTAGACATAAATATGGAAGCGTATCAAAAGGCTAAGGACAACCCTAATAATTTGTATATTGAGTCAAACAATCTTTCAAATATGTTTACGATTCATCGTGCATTCAGGAATGTTCCTGCTAATCATATTCTTGCTTATCTCTCTTTAGAAATAAAACCAGATAAGATTAATGAACTGAGTCATTATCTTTATAATGACAAGGAAGAGGAATTTTATATCGCGACCCCAGAAGGTCATTTCATTTACGATTCAAGTTCAGACTTACTCGTTCATGACTATCCGAAATGGATGAATAAGCTTTTAGAATCTACTGAACAAAGTGGCACCTTTGAGTGGAAGGATTCAACATTTCAGGGTGTAGTGGTGTTTGATAGGCTTTCTGATGCTTCTGGAAGTTGGATTTTAGTTAAAAGAATTCCTTTTACTACTTTGTACGAGAGCGCATATGGCGTAGCTATTATAAATATTATATTTGGAGTCATTGGATTAACACTGGTTATATTAGCGACCTTTTTTGTTTCGTTTAATATAACATCACCGATTAGGGTACTTTTACAAAACATAAAACAAGTTGAAAAAGGAAAGATGCAAGTTCAATTTCAATCACTTGGAAATGATGAGATTGGGGTTCTTGGTCATCGGTTTAAGTTGATGATCGAAAAAATCAATCATTTAATAAATAGAGAATATAAGCTGGAATTAGAAAATAAAACAAATCAATTAAAAGTTCTACATTCACAAATCAATCCTCACTTTTTATATAATACACTGCAATCGATTGGTACAATGGCATTAAAAAGTAAGGTGCCAGAAATTTATTCGTCTTTAACTGATCTGTCGCAAATCATGAGATACAGTATGAATATGGATGAAGATGTTGTACCATTAGCAAAAGAGATCAATTACACCAAATCGTACCTTTTATTGCAAAAGCAACGATTTGGTGATGATTTACACTATATTCTCGATGTACAAGAAGATGCGCTTGATGTTAAAGTTCCGAAAATGATATTACAACCGATCATTGAAAATTATTTTAAACATGGGTTTGATATACGTGAAGGGGTAGGAGAACTAAAAATTAAATGTAGGAAAAAAGACTCTCATTTGTTTATTGCTATTCGTGATAACGGAATAGGCGTATCAGAACAACGCCTCAAAGAAATTCATGACCATTTACATGCAGAACAAAACAATAGTAAAACAGATTCTAATATAGGATTAAAAAATGTATATGCTCGATTAAAATTGTATTACTCAAATCAAGCTCTGTTTAAACTTCAAAATCGGAATTCAGGTGGCTTTCTTGTTACAATGAGGCTTCCGTTAGAGATGGAGGGTGGAATACATGAAAGCGATCATCGTTGATGATGAAAAGCATGTCCGTGAAGGTCTCCAGTTATTAGCTGAGTGGGAAAAGTATGGGATTGATACCATTCTAGAAGCGGGTGATGGTGAAGAAGCGATGAAATTAATTACTGAACATCAACCGGCTATTATTTTTACAGATATGCGCATGCCAAGATGTGATGGGATTGATCTTTTAAAATGGATCGATTCCTCCAACCTGAATTCAAAGACGATTGTCATTAGTGGTTATGATGACTTTAAGTATACGAAAAATTGTATTACGTATGGCGGTTTTGATTATATACTGAAACCTATAAATCCCAAAGAGTTGAACGATTCCTTAGCTAGGGCTGTAAAAGAATGGAGCAAAGAGAATAATAATAGGTTATCTACTTTGGAAAATGAAAAGGTGGTTTGGGATCATCTTCTCTCTGGGAGTTTGGAGAAAGCGAAACTATCGAGACGAGCTGTAAACCAAATTGAAGAAGAGTTTCAAGTTGACCTTTCGTTTACTTCTTATTCAGTAGCTTTAATTCCCATGAAGATGCTGATTCAAAAAAAATACCAAGGCGACGCAGAACATGCTTTCTCTTCCGTATTGACAGTTTGTAATGAGCTGCTACGTACAAGTGAAAATAAGGGAATTGCCTTTCGTAATCTTACGAAAGAGGAAGAGCTTGTCTTGCTTTTTTTAAGGGATCGTACTGACGTTTCAAATGTAAAGGCTAAAGTCATCTCTCAGATAATTCAAGAAATAAATATGGATTGCAAATTTGCAATAGGTAACCCTTCTCATCAATTAGTAGAGGCATACGAATCAGCATCCTCCTTTTTAAATCAAATCAATCTTCTAGATGATGCTGATCCTTCAGTGAAAAAAGAGGTTCATAGAGTAGTACACCTCTTTGATTATTCAGAGGAAATAAAATGGGCAATTCAAAGTGGAAGCATCGATCAAATTCATGGCATTTTAGAACGTATTTTTATGATGTTTAGTGAGAGAAGCTATTTTTCAATGGAACAACTTGATGTATGGGAAACCCAATTTAATATTTTAAAAGAACATTGGCTGAAAGAATATGAAATAGGTAGTCTAGATTCTTTGTATAAGGGAGTCCATTACTGGCATGACAATGGCCGTTTCTCATTTACTCATTTTCAAAAGGAAAAGAAAAGAGAATTTCATGAGTTAATTCAAGCTGTCTATCAGGTGCATTTTAAAAAAGAAAAAAACAGTCTTCAAATGATTGAAGAATATATTAGAAAGAACTATCAAAAAGATATTAAACTACAAGATATTGCCGATCGATTCTTTTTAAGCAGAGAGTATATTTCAAGAAAATTCAAGCAGGAATTTCAGGAAACGATAACGGATTATGTTACGAATATACGAATTAAAAAGGCAAAAGATTTGTTGGAAAACCCTTACCTGAAAATTTATGAAGTCGCTGAAGCAGTTGGCTATCAAAATGATAAATATTTTATTAAAGTGTTTAAGAAAATAGAAGGGATTACACCGAGTGAGTTCAGACATTCTCTTGCTAGTAAGGGAGGAGAATAATAGCAATATTAAACAGTGAACTAACTAGTATTAAGGAGTAAAGGCAGTTTTGAACCATTTCTCAAACTGCCTACTAACTATATATAATAAAAGTATTGTCTTTTTTATTAGTTTGAATTAAACTATAGTTGAAATTAGTTTATGAAAACGTTATCGTGAATAAGAACAGATTCTCCTTTAAGAAGAACCATTTATTTAGATGAAAGGAGAAATTATGGCAACGATAGAAGATGTAGCTAAATTAGCAGGGTTATCTAGAGCAACTGTCTCTCGAGTAATTAATAATCACCCATATGTTACTGAAAAAAAAAAGCAACTTGTGTATCAGGCAATGAAGGAGTTAGAGTATTATCCTAATTCATCTGCACAACGGTTAAGAAAACAAAGAACAGACGCCATTGCTGTACTTGTTCCTAGCCTGACTAATCCATTTTTCCCCTTTCTTATCGAGGGTTTAGAAATGGTAGCAGTAGAGAACGGACTGCAATTGCTAATTTGTCAAACGCACCATAACAAAGAGAAAGAACTAAGCTTTTTAAATCTTTTACAAACAAAGCAGGTAGATGGGTTAATCTTTACGTCTATCGAAAATGACTGGGAAACGATTGCTTCTTACCAAGAATGTGGACCGATTATTATGTGTAATGAATATAAATCGGAATCTCCAGTTCCCGTTGTCCGCCTTGATCAAGTGAAGGGGAGTTATAAAGGTGCTCGTCATTTGATTGAAAAAGGGCATAAGAAAGTAGCCTATTGTGGTGGCACGAAGGGTGAACTTGGTGCTGATCGTCTAAAAGGGTTTAAGACTGCGATGGAAGAATTCAAGCTCGATGTTAGGGAAGAATGGATGTTTCGTGATTCGCCTAGCATAGAGTGCGGTAAAAAAATATTGAGAGAAATTACCTCAATGGAAAACAGACCAACAGCAGTATTTGCAGGTAGTGATGAAATAGGAGTAGGTATTATTAAAGAAGCAAAAAGTCTTGGTTTGCGTATTCCAGAAGATATTGCCGTCATTGGTTTTGATGATCTACCGATCGCAGAATTAGTGGAACCACCTCTTACAACTATCAGGCAACCTATTAAAGATATGGGAAAGAAAACGATGGAAATCATGACTTCTATGTTAGCTAAACAAAGTACGAACAATGAGAAACAAGTTTATGAATTACCAATACAACTAATTATTAGAGAGTCGGTTTAATATGAGATCGATCTCAGAATTGAGATTTATTGAGTTTTTAACACGGATTTGTGAGATCGATTTCACATTCAGTATAAGTGTTTTTTAGTAGCGGTCCAATTTGAGTGAAATATTTATTAAAGGGCCTGAAATTGATTTCATAAAGGAGGTGTTAAAAAACGAAAAGGTTAGTATTGTTCTAGAAATCGGGGAAAAGTAAGGCTGATCACGAAACTTGGAATTATAAAGATAAACGAATGAAAAACACTTTTTATTAAAAGTGAAATATTAGGAGGCATAAACATGTTAAACGTAACAGTATGGAATGAGAACCGTCATGAACAAAAGAACCCGGTCGTACGCGACATTTATCCAGAAGGGATTCACGGGGCAATTGCTGGCTTTTTACAGGGAGAACAAGTAGAGGTAAAAACGGCTACGCTTGATGATCCTGAACATGGATTAACAGAAGAGGTGTTAAATCAGACAGATGTACTGCTCTGGTGGGCACATCTCGCTCATGATGAAGTAAGTGATGAGATCGTCGAAAAAGTGAAAAAGCGAGTACTAGAAGGAATGGGCCTTATCGTCCTTCACTCAGGTCATTTTTCTAAAATCTTTAAGAACTTAATGGGAACTACGTGTGACTTAAAATGGCGTGAAGCAGACGAAAAGGAACGTTTGTGGGTAGTCGATCCAAGCCATCCGATTGTGGAAGGAATTGGTGAATACATCGAGCTTGAAAAAGAAGAAATGTATGGTGAACATTTCGACATTCCGGCTCCTGATCAACTGATTATGATGAGTTGGTTCGAAGGTGGAGAAGTATTTAGGAGTGGTTGTACATACCAACGTGGGAAAGGAAAAGTTTTTTACTTCCGTCCAGGACATGAGACGTACCCAACGTATCACAACAAGGAAATTCAACGAGTGATCACAAATGCCGTACAGTGGGCAAAGCCAACAGATCGTGCAATGCCTGTTTATGGAAATGCGAAGCCGCTTGAAGAAATCAAGCTAAAAAACTAAAGATGCATTAAGCCATTGCATCGACCTTTTTATCACACACTAATATTTAGGGGGAATTGATTATGAGTAAAATTAAAGTAGGCGTTATCGGTTGTGGAAGTATTGCCAAACATCGTCATATACCTGAGTATGCGAACAACGAAGAAGTAGAAATTGTTGCTGTATGCGATATTGTTGAAGATCGAGTACATGAGTTTGCAAAAGAATATAGTGCAAAAGCTTATACTAGTTATGAAGAGTTACTTACAAATCCTGATGTTGATGCAGTCAGTGTTTGTACACCTAACTACTTACATGCTCCAATATCAATTGCTGCACTTAGAGCAGGAAAGCATGTTCTATGTGAAAAACCAATGGCTACTTCACGTGTGGATGCAGAAGCTATGATTGCAGCTTCGAAAGAAAATAACAAAAAGCTGATGATTGCCCATAATCAACGCTTTGTTCCTTCTCATCAAAAAGCAAGAAAGCTGATTGAAAACGGTGAAGTTGGAAAGATTTATAGCTTCCGTACGGCATTTGGTCATGGTGGTCCAGAAGGATGGAGTGCGGATGGTAAGGAGAGTTGGTTCTTCAAAAAGGAAGAGGCATTCATTGGGGCAATGGGAGACTTAGGTGTTCATAAAACTGATTTACTAAGATTCATTCTAGGTGAAGAGTTTGTTGAAGTGGGTGCATTCATTGAAACGAGTGCTAAGCAAAACGCAGATGTTGATGACACGGCAGTGTGTGTGTTAAAAACAGAAAGTGGTATTATCGGTACGCTTGCTGCGAGCTGGTCTTATGTATCAAAAGAAGATAATTCGACCATTATTTACGGCGAAAAAGCAATAATTCGTTTAGAAGATGATCCAGTTAACTCTCTTGTCATTCAATATAAAAATGGAGAAGTGGTCAAATATGAGCTTGGTGGTATTCAGACTAACGAAGCTGGTGGGCAAAACAATACGCAAGTCGTTGATCAGTTTATTTCTTCTATCATTCAAGATGTAGAGCCTCCTGTGACAGGAGAAGAAGGTATGAAGTCTCTTCAAGTTGTTCTATCTGCTCTTGAATCAAATGAAACAAAACGAATTACAAGCTTGTAAGGTGAGGATGACCCAGATGAAAAAATTACGAATGGGGATTATTGGGGCTGGAGGGATTGCTCAAGGTCGCCATATCCCCGCTTATCAACAATTGTCAGACAGTGTCGTAATTGAAGCTGTTTGTGATGTGAATATCGGAACAGCGCAAGCGGCTGCTAAAGAATTCGGCATTGAAAAAGTGTATTCAGACTACTGGGATCTATTCAGTGAAGTAGATGCTGTTACGATTTGTACACCGAATAAATTTCATGCGGAAATTACAATTGCAGCTCTTGAAGCGGGTGTTCATGTCCTTTGTGAAAAACCGATGGCGATGAATACAGAAGAATGTGAATCGATGATTGAAGCGGCTGATCAGTCAGGGAAAGTACTTTCAATCGGCTTCCATTATCGTTTTATGAAAGATTCACAAGCAGCCAAAAAGGTGATTTTGAAGCAGGAAATCGGAGAGCCTATTGTAGCGAGAGCACAAGCGTTAAGAAGAAGAAAAGTTCCTGGTTGGGGCGTTTTTACAAATAAAGAACTCCAAGGTGGAGGAAGTCTCATTGATTGGGGTTGTCACTTTTTAGACTTGTCGCTTTGGTTACTTGGAAACCCAAAACCTGTTGAAGTGATGGGGAAGTCGTATAATCAGTTAAGCAAAATGCCGAATCAAGTGAATCAATGGGGGAGATTTAACCATGAGACATTTGAAGTGGATGATCATGTAACTGCCTATATTACGTTTGAAAACGGGGCATCGTTGTTATTTGAAACGTCGTGGGCTGCTAATATTAAAGAAGATGTTGAAAGTGTCAGTATCTCTGGACAAACCGGTGGCATCGATTTATTTCCGTTTGAACTGAATCAAGCGAAACATGGCATGCTTATAAATAGTCAAGCGAATTGGATTCCAGGTGAAGAGGACTCTGGAATCTCTCAAGTTAAAAATTTTGTCGATACTTGCTTAGGAAACGATGATCTCATCGTGAAACCAGAGGAAGCGATGCAAGTGTCACAAATAATTGATGCTATTTATAAGAGTAGTGAAACAGGTCGGAGTGTTAAAATAGATTATAAGGAGGACTTGTAATGAAACTAGGAGTTTTTACGGTACTATTTTCTCAAAAGAACTTTGAAGAAATGTTAGATTACGTAAAAGAAGCTGGTGTGAAAGCTGTTGAAATTGGAACAGGTGGATATCCTGGTAATGCTCATTGCGATATTGATAGTCTATTAGAGAGTGAAGAATTGCGGCAGGTGTACATGGAGAAAGTGGCGTCTCGTGGTTTGGAAATTAGTGCTTTTAGTTGTCACGGAAACCCAATTTCACCTGATGAATCTTTTGCAAAAGAGTCTCACGAAGCTTTAGTGAAAACGATAAAACTCGCAAGTTTAATGAAAATTCCGGTTGTAAACTGTTTTTCAGGTACGGCAGGAGATCATGAAGGGGCGAAATACCCAAACTGGCCTGTTACTCCTTGGCCCAATGAATATGGGGACGTCCTAAAATGGCAATGGGAAGAAAAATTAATTCCATATTGGAAAGAGTGGGGCCAGTTTGCGAAGGATCATAATGTGAAAATTGGACTAGAACTGCATGGCGGATTCTTAGTTCATACTCCTTATACACTCTTAAAATTAAGAGAAGAAACGTGCGACGCAATTGGTGCAAACCTTGATCCAAGTCATTTATGGTGGCAAGGGATTGATCCTGTAGCGGCAATTAAAATTTTAGGGAAAGAAAATGCAATCCACCATTTCCATGCCAAAGATACGTACATCGATCAAGATAATGTGAATATGTACGGATTAATAGACATGCAACCTTACGGGGAAGTGCAAACAAGAGCATGGACGTTCCGCTCAGTTGGTTGTGGTCATAGTATTCAAGAGTGGTCAGATATGATCAGTGCATTGCGTACATATGGATATGATTATGTTGTAAGCATCGAGCATGAAGATCCAATTATGTCCATTGAAGAAGGATTTGCTAGAGCAGTGAAAAATCTGAACTCTATCATTATTGATGAAAAACCTTCTGATATGTGGTGGGTGTAGGTAACTAGTGATGAAAGAGGCTACTCAAATTTTTGAGATAGTCTCTTTTTTAATAGAAATTGGATTTACTCATTTGAAAAAAAATTATAAAGTTTTTATCGAAGAGGGTGTTCTGTTTTTACGAAGAAAATGAGAGACATCCTTTATAATTCTTATAATTCCGATTGGCGAACATTCTTATAATGAAAGCGATAAGCTAAAAAGGAAATGCGAATATTGGCGAAATGTTTTTTGTTAATCTACGACTCTTCTATATTGCCATTAGAATGTGATTAATCTATAATTCGAATTAGAAACAGCATCTACAAAATAATGTAATGAGTAAGGGGGATTTTTTTGGAGCAGCTCGTCAATTGGCTTAATGGTGCTCTTTGGAGTACACCGATGATCATTTTTTGTCTTGGTGTTGGGTTATTATTTTCCGTTCTTACCCGCTTTTTGCAAGTTAGACATCTAAAGGATATGGTAAGCCTTACTTTTAAAGGGAAAAGCTCCTCAGCGGGTATCTCTTCGTTTCAAGCTCTTGCTATTGCACTTTCAGGGCGTGTTGGTACAGGGAATATAGCTGGTACAGCGACAGCGATTGCCTTTGGGGGCCCGGGTGCAGTCTTTTGGATGTGGACAATTGCTTTCATTGGAGCTTCTAGTGCTTTTATTGAATCAACACTTGCTCAAATGTACAAAGAGAAGCAAAATGGTCAATACCGTGGTGGGCCAGCTTATTATATTGAAAAAGGAATCGGCTGGAAATGGTATGCTGTGATCTTTTCAATTGCTACGATTCTTGCTATGAGTTTATTAATGCCTGGAATTCAAGCTAATTCGATTGCAATAGCTGTCGAAAATGCGTTTTCAATCAAAACATCTGTTACAGGTCTTATTTTAATTGCTGTTATTGGTATTATTATCTTTGGTGGAGTGAAGCGGATCGCGAATGTAGCACAATTTGTTGTTCCATTTATGGCTGTAGCGTATATTCTTTTATCGCTTATAATTGTGTTTGCGAATATTACTGAATTACCCGCCGTTATCGCTTTGATTTTTAGTAGCGCATTTGGTGCCGACGCGGCCTTTGGGGGGATTATCGGTCTTGCTATTTCATGGGGGGTGAAACGTGGAATTTATTCAAATGAAGCAGGGCAAGGAACGGGTCCTCATGCGGCTGCTGCTGCAGAAGTATCACATCCAGCTAAACAAGGACTAGTTCAATCATTTTCTGTTTACATTGATACACTGCTTGTCTGTTCAGCGACGGCGTTTATGATTCTTTTTACAGGTATGTATAATGTTGAGAGTCCGAGTGGTGGCTATATAATTAATAATATTAGTGAGATTCCAGCTGGGGCAGGGTACACCCAAGCTGCCATTGAGTCAGTACTTCCGGGTTTTGGTGCCTCATTTGTTGCGGTTGCATTATTTTTCTTTGCTTTTACTACTATTATGGCTTACTATTATATGGCTGAAACGAACATTGCTTATTTGATTCGTGGTAAATTTACTAAATATGGAATGTTTCTTTTAAAAGTGGTTTTACTTTTAGCTGTATTCTTTGGTGCAGTTAGAGAAGCTGATCTAGCATGGGCGTTTGGAGATGTTGGATTGGGTTTAATGGTGTGGCTGAATTTAATAGCGATATTAATTCTTGCCAAGCCTGCTCTACGTGTCTTGAAGGATTATGAAGCGCAAAAGAAACAAGGGATTGATCCTGTATTCGATCCGAAGAAGCTAAATATTAAGAATGCTGATTTTTGGGAGAATGAATACGAAGAAGATCAGAAGAAAAATAAAGATAAGCTTTCAAGTTAAATAAATAAGAGTCTTCCTTTAACGGGAGACTCTTATTTTGCTTTAGCGTGCTATTGGAATTGTAGTTATCTATAAGTAATTGCTCTTGCCTAACCTTATTTTAAGGCGAGATAAGTGCGCCCTCCGTGAATCGATTAAATAATTTCTAAGCTAGGGACCATTGACTGACGAAGAATTTCTACTGAATGATCAAATTGCTTTTTCTCATTTTCATTTAATTCTATCTCTACAATTTGTCTAATTCCATTTCGGTTAAGGATAGCAGGTGCTCCTATATAGACATCGGAATGTCCGTATTCACCTTCAAGGTATACAGAAACAGGAAGTATGCTGTTTTCATTTTGCAAGATAGCTCTTGTTATTCGAACTAGTGACATTCCTATCCCGTAAAAAGTAGCTCCTTTTCGATCAATGATATGATAGGCTGCATCTCGCACATTTTCGAAAATCTTTTCTAAATCGCCTGTATTGTAGTGATCGTTTTTATCTATAATGGTATTGAGTTTCTCAACTCCGATTGTTGTGTGGCTCCAAACAGGCAGTTCTGTATCACCATGTTCTCCAATGATATAGGCATGAATGTTACGAGCGTCAATTTCAAAATAGTCGCCTAACATATAGCGCAATCTAGCGGAATCCAAGGTAGTTCCAGATCCAATGACTCGTTCTTTTGGTAAACCAGAAGTTTTCCATGTAACGTAAGTCATAATATCAACAGGGTTCGTTGCGACTAAAAAGATGCCATCGAATCCGTTGCTCATGACGTTAGTAACGATCTCTTTAAAAATGACAGTGTTCTTTGCAACTAAATCAAGTCTTGTTTCACCTGGCTTTTGTGCAAGACCTGCAGTAATTACAACCAAGTCTGCTTGTTGGCAGTCTTTATATGTTCCGCTCCATACTTTCATGGCACTTGGAGCGAAAGGAAGGCCATGATTTAAATCCATAGCTTCTCCTTCAGCGCGAAGTTCATTTACATCTATAAGAACTAGTTCTTCAATAACTCCTTGGTTTATTAATGAATAAGCGTAGCTACACCCTACAGCTCCTGTTCCGATCAGAACCACACGATTTACTTTTCCATTCATAGATAACGCCTCCTTTAAATCTCTATATGCATAGTATAACACTTGTTTGTGAAAACATTCACATTATCTGTGAATATATTGTGAAATGATTCACAATATATTCGAATATGGTAATTATTAGCAGGAGTTACTGTTGGGTTTATATAAATATTGTGGTTTAGGAATTTTATTCTTCTTTAAGATAACCTGTATATTTACTCCATATTATAGTACGAATTAATTCATTTTCAAAAAAATAATCGATTTTCATTTATATATTTGTAAATACCGTAGTTTTGTGATAAAGTATTAATTCTGAGTTTAAAAAAATATTCCGCAACTAAAAAAATATTGCGTAGAATAAAAAATTGCGGTAGAATATTTATCGGTCTTATAGATCGACAGAAAGCATCTTTTGCATCTAAAAAAATGTTCGGAAGTTGTTGCATAGAATTAAAACGTGTGTTAATATAGTAAATGTCGCTAACGAGTGACGTTTGTTGCTGAAAAGCAGCAGCGAAGAGTTCTTTGAAAACTGAACAAAAGCCAAGCGAAATAGAGATAGTTTTGTTGGTGTTTATCAACGAAACCACA
>NZ_JAWRVL010000017.1:0-94151 GCF_036663595.1 Halalkalibacter lacteus | reverse complement strand
CCTGTTCAATACAGAGATCATCTCCTTGAAATAGCACAGGCTTCTTAAAATTGTCCTTTACAAAGGGTACACATTAAATTTCTCATAGCAGGCGCGCAACGTGCGGAGCCATTGCCGCTTCCTCGATGGACTTTTTCAGTGCCCTCCCGTGTCCACTTTTTTCAATTCAGATAATTTCATTTATAAATCACCTCATAAAGTATTGTTGAGTTGATTATTACAAATACTTATTTTAAATACTGCTTTCACGTCAGTTTTGCTCACATAAATTCTCGTTGTTTGTGAATAAAGTAAAATGTTTCGGAATAATTGTTTTGACTAACTAGTCGTCTTTGATTGAAGTCATGTTATGTAAAATACCATTTTGACACAGCCTAAAGTTACAGGAAATAAGAGATATTATTGTATGAAATCAACAAAAAAACCATGTGAAAATACATCACATGGTGAAGCCACTAATTTGCCACTGGAGCCAAGTTAGTGGGTGAATTAATTCATTAGCAACAGTTCAATTGCAGAATTCTTTAAATTTCTCCCTCGTAGCCTAACTTATTAAGAGGATATAATCATTTTCTTTTCTATCAGTCTACTTTTCCACCCAAACTCGCTCCCTTAATAAAGAAACGTTCAACCTGTTTCTCTACAACAGAGTCAGGAATTAAAGGCGGAGCATGATGTGGTTTTGTACGGGCATCAATAATGATGTTGTCACAACCCCAGTGCTTATATTCATAAGTGCTATTCACCCCGTGGATATCATGAGAAGGATTGCTACGCGTAAAGGTTGCCCATAGGAAGTTATTGACTGATTCGCTCATAAAATGACTATCATCACATACTATGATCATTGGACAAGTAGGCATCAAGCCTTGCTGCTCAATCGCCATACTTAATTCCTTCATTTCCTTTTGTGCATGTTCATTAGTTGAAAATGCAGGAGCTTCTAACGCAACAACACCCGGCATTACTAATCGTGGGTATTTAAACATCTGTAAATTATTTACGATGTCAGGAACTTCTGTACACAGCTCTCTTTTCTTATTACCACAAGCTGCGAAGACAACCTTACTTCCCGTATTTAATCCCGTACCCGAATAATCCAGCGTATCAATCGTTGTATTCGTTTGAAAATGAATATCTCGTTGTAAATCAATTCGTTCTAATAGATAAGTTAGAAATTCCACTTCTCTTCTGGTAGCTAAAGGCTGTGTCTCTTCTGCTGTCATAAACAAATATTTAGCAAGGCTCAGTTGTCCTGTACCGAGGATTCGATTTGCTTGTGTGAGCAGTTCTGCTGGTTGCTTCACTGTTTGATAAGGCGTGTACCGTTCACTCCCTATGGCAAATAGCAATGGATGCACACCTGCTGCATCGACTGCGTGAACTTCTTTGACACCAGGAATATCCTGTTTAATCGCATCACCTGTTAACTCATGAATGAGATCGCCAAATGCCGTATCTTCTTGAGGAGGACGTCCAACAACGGTAAACGGCCAAACTGCATTAGACTTTGCATACACTTTATGTACTCTCATTAATGGGAATGGATGTGTTAGACTGTAATAACCTAAATGATCACCAAATGGTCCCTCCGGCTTCGTTTCACCTGGATGAATCTCTCCAGTAATGACGAAATCTGCATCATGGCTAATGCAATAGCCATCGACATAGCTATAACGAAAACGACGTCCAGATAATAGTCCGGCAAATGTCATTTCACTTAATCCTTCTGGAAGTGGCATTACAGCTGCTAATGTATGAGCAGGAGGCCCACCAATAAAAATACTCACTTTTAGCGGAATACCTAGTCTATTGGCCTTCTCTTGATGAACACCAATTCCTCGATGAATTTGGTAGTGCAAACCAATCTCTTTATTTAATTCATATTCATTACCACTGAGTTGAACTCGGTACATCCCCAAATTGGCGTTCATAATGCCCGGCTTTTCCGGATCTTCACTATACACTTGAGGTAGAGTCACAAACGCCCCTCCATCATCTGGCCAGTGCTGAATGAGTGGAAGATCAGAAATTTGTATTTCTTGAAATCCATCTAGTTTGCTGCCAGATTTTTTAAGAGGCAAAGCCTTTGTAGCTGCTAAGCCTGAACCGATATGTTTAAACGGATTTTTCAACGAACTCATCGGATCGTTTCGTAAGGCGATGACACTTTGTGTAGCTTCTAACGTTTTGCGAAAAATAAATTTGCTTCGCTCAATGGTGCCAAATAAATTAGATACTGCCTTGAATTTTGAGCCTTTTACATTTTCGAACAACAAAGCAGGTCCGCCAGCCTCAAAAACTTTCATGTGAATAGCAGCCATCTCAAGATGCGGGTCAACTTCTTCACGAACACGAACCAATTGACCATTTTTCTCTAAATCAACGATACATTCTTCTAAATTACGATGCATGGTTTTCTAGCTCCTATTTCTATAACATAATTACACTCATTATACTCGTTTTAGTGTATAATGTCTGCTTTATCGGTGCCAAGGTAATTTGAGCGCAACGATATTCAGTGTCCCACATACACCCATTTTCCTCCATGGGCAACATAGTGAAACGCTTGAGCCATTGAATAGAATAACGCAAGTGCTCTATTTCTCTCATAAAATACGTCATTCATTCATATTAAAGAATATCTATACGTATTTAGAATGGAAGGGACGTGAAAATCATGAAGATCTATATTGCGGATGATGGAGATACGCTTAGAACTATCGCGGAAAAAGCAGATATCGACATAATGGATGTCATTTCTCGCAATCCAGATATTATAAGTCCTGATAAGAATATAGTCGGCAGAGCCATCAAGCTTCCTTCTTCTACAAGGCCAGATACGGAACAGATCAAAATACCACCGTGTCCCCCTCCTCAACCGTTGAATTACCTTCATCATTGGATTCCTTTGACATCATTAGAGGAGATGGAACAAGTGGATTATGATGTTCTTATTGTTGGAACCGGAGCTGGAGGTGGATCTGTTCTTCGAAGATTGTGTGAAAAATGGAGAAATAATAATAAACGAATCGGTATTATTGAAAAAGGAGATCTTTTGCTGCAAACACATGCACGAAACTTAGCTACTATGGATAGTGAACGTCTCAGTAATTATTTTGAAACAGTTTCCCGCCCCATTGGAAAATCGCTACCTATGCTCCCAGGTGCACGTGTACTAGATGCCTTAGGGGGGAAAACATTAGTTTGGGGCTTAGTCTCTCCACGAATGCCTTTTTCTGATATAGAATGGCCAGTCCCAGTAAAGGAGATGGATCTTTACTATAGAATCGCCGAGCAAGCTATGGATGTCACGAATGAATATTTTAAGCGGTCGTCAATTCAATCTATCCTTCTTCAACGTCTTCAAAATAGTGGCTATTATGATGTAATAAACTTTCCTGTAGCTGCTGACCTACTACCTACACAACAAGGAGTGATTACTTCAAATGTCAATTGGAGTTCTATTGCTTTTCTTGCCTATGCTCTAAACCGTAAAACCTTTGATTTAGCTGTTAACGCGCAGGCTGTTCAAGTTACTGTAGAAAATGGTAAAACTTCTGGTGTAAAAGTTATGTCACCAGATAAGAAAACGTATTTTCTTAAAGCCAAATATATTGTTTTGTCAGCAGGTACTTTCGACACCACCAAAATTTTGTTAAATTCAGGAGTTCAAGGAAGGGCAATCGGTCATTATCTGATCGACTCTTCTAATGTAGGAGCTGTCGGAAAAACAAATCGCAGAGAATTCCCCGAAACTTTAGGGCCTTTAGGTATTATCGTTCCCCAAACAAAACAGCGTCCTTACCAAATTCAAATTGGAGGTCCATTTGGAATTCATGGAGACTACTTTTGGCAGCAGCCTTATGAAGAAGAACCATCCTTGGAGGAGGAATTGATGATTGGTTTAAGTGGGTACGGGAAAGTTGAATCACGTTTCGAAAATAGGATCTACCTAGACCCTAGCAGGAAGGATAAATATGGGTTTCCAGAAATTCAGGTTCATTTCTCCTATAGTGAAAAGGATAAAGAGATCATTCATCAAATGTCTGCTGAGATAGAAAAAGTTTCCAAAATTATGAAGACACCTATAGATAGAATAAATGGAAAGCCGAATATTTGTATGAACCCGCCTGGATCAACTTTCCATACAGGGGGAACTTGTCGTATGGGTGATAATCCTTTGACTTCTGTAACCAATCGATATGGTCAAATTCATAATGTCCGTGGTCTCTTTGTAGCAGACAACAGCCTCTTACCTTCTAGCGGCGTAAACCCCACCCTGACCACTGTCGCCTTGTCAATTCGTACAGCAGATCATATCGATAATGACTTGAAATAATTAGTAATATTTAAGGATTCACTTAAAAAAAAGCCTTCAAACCACCTCATCATAAGGCAATTTGAAGACTTTTTATTTTGACTGCGATTAAGGGAAGTATTGCTTGAATTCAATACCTAATAGACTCTGCTAAACTTTATTTTTACGAGGCCGTGATGATTTTTCTTCAAGATTCTTGTGCTCAATCTTATGGAGACATTTATTTATGCCAGATGGAGTCTAACTCGTTGACAGTTAAAGAAATTAACTGTACATCTCCATTTTTAGCATATAATTCAGAACCTTTACTTGAAGGATCAGGGAAAATTCGATCTGTAATTGTTCTCTCACCCGCATTTCCGAACACTTCAACAGATGAATGATCTACAAAAATGTGTAATTCTATTCGATTATCTACAGGATGAAGCAGAGCTGTATGCTTCCCAGGAAATTGTTCATGAAATTGACCTACTCCAGAATTAGTTCTGTCCACAAACAACTGGTTGCGTTCTGTATCATATCCGACAATGGTTTCTTCATTTTCCCCTTTTCTTACCTTAAATCCAAACTCGGTAGCAGATCCTAGTTCAAATTCAGCTCTGATTTCAATGGTGTTACTGGTTATATCAGAAAGAATATTTTGCCCAGGTGTTATCCTTTGGTTTTTCCATTCATATGGGCTTTGCCTAATTGCCTGCAATTCACTAACAGGAGTTTGAATCAGCTTAATTCCTTCTCCTGGAATTGTTTTTAATGTTAATTCTCTAGGAAGAGACATGGCACCTCTCCACGGATGAGTTGGAATTAATTCAGCATATTCCCAATTATTCATCCAGCCAATCCAAATTTTCCGACCATTCGTATTAAACCATGTTTGTGTGGCATAAAAGTCTTTTCCATAGTCTATCCAACGAATTTCATCAGGAGGATTGTCATTGATAAATGTCTCACCGTCAAATTCTCCAACAAAATACTGTCCTCCAGAACCTCCAGCTACAGCTCCAGGATTAATATCCACCTGTAGAACCCATTTCGTATTGTTGGGATCTCCATTCACAGGAAGTTCAAATAATTCCGGACACTCCCAAACCCCTCCGTGGGCTCCTTCATTTTCTCCAAACTTACTCATATATTTCCATTCGATTAAGTTTTTTGAAGAATAAAGTCTTATATGATTGCCTGCTGCCAGAAGCATAACCCACTTTTTCTCTTTCTCATACCAAATAACCTTTGGATCTCTAAAATCTTCTATTCCTGGATTCGGAATAACTGGATTCCCCTCATATTTAATCCATGTTACACCCTCATCTGTACTATAGGCGATACTTTGTTGCTGCGTTTCTCCCGCACTCGTATATATAGCAACAAGACCACCAGGCTTTTCTTTAAAAAGCCCGCTTGTATTATCTTTGTCCACTACAGCACTTCCAGAAAAGATCATTCCAAGCTTATCAGGCCTCAAAGCAACAGGGAGATGTGTCCAATGGACAAGATCCTCACTTACGGCATGCCCCCAACTCATGTTCCCCCACTTGTTACCATAAGGGTTATATTGATAAAACATATGATATTTTCCTTTATAGAAAACCAAGCCATTAGGGTCATTCATCCAATTTTTTTCTGGAGAGAAATGAAATTGAGGTCGATATTTTTCAGAGTAATAACCATTGGAATGGTTTTCTGTGTTTGCTGTGACTTTAAGGGTGTTCATGCTAAAAACATGTGTAAAAAGTGCCAAAATCACAATAATAAAGAAGATTCTATTCAATCTCAAAGCCTTCATTTTTTTACCTCCCTTTAATATGCTAGCTCATAACTCAAAGTAAACCCTCCAACCAAAGCGTAAACCAGATAAGTGTCCAAGCAATTAGCTGTTTGGTAGATATTTAAATGAACTTTTCTTCAACAATAGTTTGTACTTTATTAACGATAATATTAGGGTTTAAGTCCAAAAAAATCCCATTCGTAAAGTTTTATTTTTAACAGAACGATCTTTTTACTTCTCATGTACGAACCTCTCAAAACATAGTGAGCACAAACAAACGACAGGAGACTGTACCTGTCGATTTGAAATGAGATATTTTTTCTTAGTTTACTTTTACATTAGTTTTTTAAATTCACCGATTGTCCATTTTCTCCTGATTCAAGCATGGCATCCCCAATAATGGTGATACTGTATCCGTTCTCGTTCCTAATAAAAGCGTTAAAAATTGGAATACTTTATTTCAATAATCTTTTCTGGAACTCTACCCTCTGCTTCGCATTTCCTTTAATGATGATATCGACTCCACTATCAATATGTTTTTCAACATTCTCCCCATTTATCACTTTCTTTACGGTTTCAACGCTTAAATATCCCATATCATAAGGATTCTGTGCTACGGTCCCAGATAGCTCTCCCTCTTCTATCAATTCAATCATATCGTTCATTCCATCTGCTCCTATGATTGGCATTTTAAGCCCATGCTCTTCAATCACCTCAAAAGCAATTAATGCCAATTCGTCATTGGTAGCCATTATCCCTTTAACTTTAGGATGAGCTTCTAAAATCATTTCGATCTCCTCTTTAACTTTCAAAGGTTCAGAGTAAACATTTACTTTTTCTGCAACAATCTCAATTCCTGCAGCCTCTAAATTTAGTTTAGCTCCCTTTATCCGTTCAGATGCATCCTGACTATATAAATCTACTCCTATTATCGCAACTTCATTTCCAGGCTGCAGCTCAGAACCAAGTAACGCTCCTGCTCTTCTACCTAAAGCAACGTTATCAGTACCGATATAAGTTGTTTTATTCTCCCATTGATGATCGGTATCTAATAAAAAAACGGGAATTTCTTTTTCAATAAACCTTTCTAAAGTAGGAATACTATAATGTGGATACATGGGGGATATAATTAATATATCAGGATTTTCAATAAGAACACTTTCTAACAAATCGATCTGCTCTAGAAAAGATAAGTTAGTGGGAGCAATAATTTCACCCTCTATACCAAAATCAAGGAATCCTTTTCTTAACCCAGCTTCAACAATTCTCCAATACTCTGAATCTAAATCTTTTAAAACAACGGTTACTGTAGGTTTTTCATCTATTAATGGTTTATATATAAATATTATTAAAATAAAAGACAATGAAAAGATAACAAGAAGAAGAACAATTAACCTTTTTAACATTTGATACCCCTTCATTTCATATTTCTAGACTAAGCTGTTTCAATATTATAATCACTTGGTACCATTATATGATTAAATACAGCTATCAAAATTGGTCCTACCATTACCGCAAAAGCTAAGATCATTATGATATTCCTTCTTTTCAGTTACAGGCACCTCTAAAATCAATTATTTTTTGATTAGGCTCTATTCTTGTTTTCACTATAACAAAAGTACTAGAAATAAAATTTCAATATTTTCAGATGCGAACATTTAAAATTTTCGGGAATCGAAACCGATTACAAATAAGACAAAACACTTTCTACAAGCCCAGTAATACAAAATATCCCCTAGTCACTTAACTAGAGGATTTCCTACATTATATACCTAACTGCTTACTCTTTCTCAACCGAAGAAAGAATTCCGTCGGGAGCCTTAACTTTTTCTTACTACTTTCCGATTCAGCTCTCCTAGGGGCCAAGCGTGAAAAACTCTGCTCTTTCTTGAGTAATCAATCAAAAGAAGCCTCCTCGAACATACTTTCACACTGCTTGAATCGTGATTCAACTTTTAAACACTAAGCTTTTTAAAAATCACTTTACCTTCTTTTTCTCAACATAATTCATATCCTGCTTCTGTGAGGATTTTGTACCATTGTTCTCTTGTCATCTGTGTGCCATCTAACGAATCCAATGCTCGCTTTATACGCTCTCTATTTCCTGTCCCTAATACAATAATAGGATCAGATGAATGCTTCAGAAGCCATCTATATACCACTTCATCTATATCCTCTAGCTGAAGCTCTTGCCTAATACCTTCTAATACATTCTTCATGTTTTCTTCAAAGGCATTACTAGGATTGAAAATTCTTCCCCCTGCGAGCGGTGACCAAAACATAGGATGAATTCCTTCCCTTAAGCAATGAGTCATCGTTCCATTCTTATAATTTTCGATTCCCAATGGATTCAACATAAATTGATGAGTAACAAATTTTACATCTATATATTTTTGCAATGTATCAAATTCCAACGGATTATGGTTTGATAATCCAAAGAATTTAACCTTTCCTTCCTCTTTTAATTGATTTAGAGTTTCATTTAATTCTTGCGGGTTAACGAGCAAGTCATGCATATGAATAAGCAGCAAATCAACGTATTCACACTTCAGGTTTTCTAATGATTGATTTACCTGATTGATGATATACTCTTTACCCGTGTTGAAATATCTCGTTTTAATATTCGGATTTTCATTATTAGGAACACAGATTGAACATTTTGTAATGATTTCAATTTTTTCTCTTAACTGCGGTTTCTTTTGAAGAACTTCTCCGAATAGTGCTTCGTTCTGATGATTGCCACCATATATATCAGCATGGTCAAATGTTGTAATTCCTTGTTCAATACACCATTCAACAAATTCAATTCTTTGTTCCACATCAAAATTCCATTCATGCATTCGCATACATCCGATCACTACTTTTGATATTGAAAAATGATCATCTAGATTTACTTTCACAATAAGACCCCTCCATGGATTCGTTTATTTTCATTAGATTATCTAAGTGATATCTGCAGAGTTTAATAGAGAATAGATGTTTCCTATATAAAAGGCTACTTTATCTAACTCGACCTGAACGTGTTCACCTGCAGTGACAACTTGCAATCGAAATTCTTTACTTAGTTCTGGCTCCAACAGACCTTCATCATCGTGTTTTCTTAAGGTTTCATTTTTACAGCTATTGAAAAAATTGAAAATTTCATTATGGATTGAAAGAGTATGAGAACAATTACCCGTCGATAGTATGAATCTTCGTATTCTTAATAAGAGCCGTTCCTTGACTGACGAATAAACCAAACTTGCCTTCGTTGATATCATACATGCGCACACTCATGGCAATCGTTTGGTCAACATAAATCTCACACATTGTATCGTCAATGAATACTTTTACTTCGTACGGTTGAGTAGGAATCAAATCTATCGGTCTCTCTAGTTCAACCTCATAAGGAAAGGTTTTTCCCCCTTCTTCGCTTTGCATTATATCTGACCTGAACGTGATTCGATTACGCTTTGGCTCCAGTCTGATGATGTATGTATTAACTAATGAAGATTGTGCGCGGAGCAACAACCCAATGCCTTGAGTTTCTTCCGTAAAAGACAATTCCATCGAAATTTTACATTGCTTAGGTAAATCCTCATTACTCAAGACACTTGAAAAGGAGTAAGGTGATTCACAATAGATCCGCTCTGAATTTTTGATATCCCACTCTCCAAGAACCGACGCAAAATTCAGTTTTTTCTCAATAGCAAAAGCCTGATCCACCGTATCTGGCACCTTGACCGCAAGTGTTCCATCTGCCCGCTGCAGGATTTCATGTACGATTAGATTTCCTCCCCAATCCCATGTATGATAGTCCTTTCCAAGATGCTTAATGGAATTCCAGCCGAATATATCTTCGTTCTTAGTAGGATTCCAGCCAAACAAATAGCGCTTCTCGCCATCAGATACCGATTTTGCTGCATAAAAGGCTCTTCCATCAAACGTATCTTCTTTAGGTGTGATCCATGGGCCATTCGGCGACTTGCTCATTCGATAAAACGTTCCAAACCGATCCGTATAAGCGGAATAAATTAAATACCACCACTCACCCATTTGAAACAAATCAGGACACTCATGAGCACCAACATGAATATTTGGAGCGTACAATGGCTCTTGATACTCCCAACTCTTTAAATCATTAGATGTTAACAAACCTGTACACCCTTTTCGCTCTGTTGCTCCTTTGACCCTGGCGGTAAGAACCATCCAATATTGCTGTTCATCTTCATTCCAGAATACGAAAGGATCACGCCAATCGGAAAGCTCATAAATATTGTCATCCGCTGCAAAGGTTGCATCCGGATCTTTCTTCCAGTGAATCAGATCATGGCTAGTAGCGTGAGAAACGAGTTGCTTGCCCTTTGGGAAAATACAGTAAAACATATGATAAAGACCATCGACCTTCAAAATATGTCCGGTACCGCCCTCTATTTTGCAAGGTCCATATTCCTTGTAATCGCAAAAGTCGTTTGTTCCAAGTAGATACCAGCCGTTTACAAACCCTTCCCTATAGTTTCCTCTCCATCCATGCAAATAGAAAAGCTTAAATTCACCATCCTCATAATAGGGGATCACATCCCCAACCCAGGCATTATCGGGCCGATAGAAAAATTCACTCAAAGATTATTTCTCCTTTCATTCTTATAAATGTATTAATAGAAAAACTGCACTAGTGTAAAGTAATTTGTTCACATGATAAGTTCATTGACGTAATCTCTAACACTAAACCGCTTTTAAGAAGAAAGAAGGGTTGGCGAGAAGAATCACATTCTCACCAACTGCGTAAATTTTCTGTAGGATTTAAAATAAGAGAAACTCAGCCCTTTTGAAAAATTTCATCGAGCGTTGGGATTGCTGCAATCGCTCCTACTCTCGTACAAACGATGGCACCTACTTTATTACTAAGCGTAGTAATTGTTTTGATTTGTTCAAAGTCCTCTAAAGCTTTTTTCGGTTCTTTTTCGTTTGCTAACTGATAAAGCATAGCACCGACAAATGCATCTCCTGCACCAGTAGAGTCTATTGAATCAACTTTCATACTAGGAATCGTTTGTTGCTTTTGTCCATTCGAAATCAATGTTCCATTTTTTCCTAATGTAACAGCTACTAATCCTGCTCCCAGTTGGTGTAGAATTTCAACTCCTCTTATTAATTCATCTACTTCAGAAATGATTCGTAGTTCCTCATCACTTACTTTGACAAAATCAGCTAGAGCAATTCCCTGTTTAACTAACTCTACAAAACTGGACTCTCTTCCTTTCCAAAGATCTGACCGATAATTAGGGTCAAAAGAGATAAACTGTTCTTCTTTTTTAGCTGATTTCATCGCATTTAAATAAGTAGAACGAAATGGGGCTTCTAATAGAGCTGTGGCTGAGCCAAAATGCAAAATACTAGCACTTCTAAGTTTGTCTTTATCGAGCTCTTCTTCAGCTAAAAAGGCATCAGCCCCTCGATTAAAAACAAAATCTCTTTCTCCATTTTCCTTTAACGAGACAAATGCTAATGTTGTTGGATATTTATCATCTAACACGAGCATCGATGTATTAACCTTTAACGTATCTAGTGTCTGTTTCAAAAAGTAACCAAACGGATCATTGCCAACCTTTCCACTGAACGCGGCAGTTCCACCTAACTTCACAATCGTTGCACAAACATTGGCAGGTGCACCACCTGCCTGTTTTTCAAAATTTTGGCCTCTAACTAAGTCGACTCCTATATCTGTACAGAAAAAGTCTATTAACAACTCTCCTATACAAATAACTGATGAATTTGAATTCATGAACCTTTCACCTCTTTGTTGTGATTAGTGTGATAAAAAAGGAGGAAACATAGAGAGGATGTCTCACCTCATTTACCTGTTTCCTCCTAATCTCTTTACTCTATATACCAAATTTTACTTTCCTAATTATTTACTAGGAGATGATACGTAGCCATTTGTAACTTTAATGGCTCCATTTGAAGTAAAAACTGAAATACCTTCACATGCCTTATCTGGATAGACTAAGCTTGTTACTGAATATTCCCCTTCATTTACAAGAAGTTCTACGGAAGAGGAATCAACAACCAGACGCAGTTGAATGTCGTCTATATTCTCTAGCTTCACTTCTTGATCAAGTGAAAACATATCCGAAAAATCAATTGCTCCAGAATTTTTACGATCTACTACCAACGCGTTCTTTTCCTGATCAAACGTTATCGTCGTATGTTGTTCTTCAGTATGATGCAAAGTAATACCGAATTGCTCTGCATCCACTCGTTCTATATTTAAATCCAAATCTACATTCGATTCATCCATTTTAAATGTTTTTGTTCCATCTACTATAACATCGTGAATATCTTCCTTTTTAGAAAAATAGGAATTCAATTCTTTTACTAGTTTTTGTACAACTTTATAATCTTGTCCAACTTTTCGAACGGTAAGTTCCCTCGGCAGTGTCATTTGACTTCTCCAGCCTTCAGTTGGAACTTGATTCGCATATCTCCAGTTACTCATCCAGCCAAGATAAATACGTCTTCCATCCTCTTCAGGGATATCAGAAAAGCTTACTCCTGCATAATTGTCTTTTCCAAAGTCGAGCAATTTAATCGAGTCATGATCTGCAGTAAAGGTTGAACCATCAAAGGATCCAGTGAAATATTGAGTAAATGATCCCTGATCAAATTCAGGATTATCTCCAATACTAACAATTAACACCCATTTCTCTTCATTGCTGCCTTCTACCTTTAACTTAAATAGATCCGGGCACTCCCATACACCATCATGAGAACCCATCCCCTCACCAAATTCACTTTCAAACTTCCAATCAATTAAGTTTGTTGATGAATAAAAGGTGATCGTTTGACCTGTTGCTAATGACATAATCCATTTTTCTGTTTCCTTATGCCAGAACACTTTTGGATCTCTGAAGTCTACTTTCGTTTCATGACCAAGTACAGGATTTCCTTCATACTTTGTCCACGTTCTTCCCTTGTCATGACTGAATGCTAAACTTTGTGTTTGAACCGATGGTTTTTCTTCGGTACCATCTAAATGATGCGTAAAAATAGCGACTAACCCTGGCGCGTCAGGGAAAAATCCAGACGTATTATTCCAATCGACTACAGCACTTCCAGAGAAAATCGTTCCATGCTCATCTGGATATAGGGCAATATCAAGTTCCTCCCATGAAATCATATCTTTACTGACCGCGTGGCCCCAGTGCATGGGCCCCCACGTCGTACCATTTGGATAATATTGATAGAATAGATGGTATTCACCTTCGAAATATACCATTCCATTTGGATCGTTCATCCAATTTTGTTTAGGAGCAAAGTGTAATTTCGGTCTGTATTTTTCTAATAAATCGACTGTCAATTTAATAACCTCCTTTTTTATTCTGTTGCGCGATTATATCCGTCTTGTTTAATTTCTAACCATTCTGATAATCCAAGACGTTCTAATTCTACTAAATATCCTTCCCACTCTTCTTCCACTTTTCCATTTGTGATCCATTCAGCTTTTTTTCTTTCTACATAAGGGATTAAATCTGCTTCTATCGTAGAAAGTCGATTGAGTTCATCTCTGCCGTGAAAGACTCTAGGATAAATATTATCTGCTTGCATGTGTGGAACCATAACTTCTTTCATTAAATCTAGTCTCCAAGCCGCATCATCTGGTTTCGTTGTAACTGTACCATAATAGCTATCTAGTATAGCTAAAGGTCCACCAATAGATGTTCTCTCTCTTAATTCAACAGGAGCAGTACCTTCTAATGGAAGATGCTTTAACATTTGAGCGCTTTCATCGAATTCAAAAATGTTTTGTTGTTCTTCATCCCCAAACGTCCCCCAGTTGTTTTGTACTGATTGATGCGGATCATAAAGTTGGTCGATCCACTTTGCTGTTAATTCAAGATTTTTGTTTGCACTTGTTATGACCATTTTCGAACGATCAAAGCCCATGCCATTTGTTCTTGCAACATTAACTTGACCATCCGGACCTGCTAGAGGAGGCATAAGATCATATTTGTCGTTCATACCACTGATGTTTCCTTTATCCCAAGTGAAATACAAACCATAGCGTCCTTCTTGCCCTTTGGCTACATACTTAGGCCAATCTTGTTCAAATCCCTCAATATCCATTAAATCTTCTTCATATAACTCGTTCATGAATTTTATTGCTTCTTTATACCCTTCATCAGCTGCAGTTAATTTCACTTCTCCATCATTCGTTACAACAGTGTGATCCCAGTTATCACCTAGACCAAAAGAGGCAAATAAGAAACCTAAATCTTGTCCACCATCATTGATGATAAATGACATTGGAATCGTTTGTCCGTCACCTGCTGGATCATTATCTCTAAAAGCAATTAATACTTCTTTTAATTCATCTGTTGTTGTTGGCATATCTAATCCCAATTGATCCAACCATTCAACATTAATCCAAGGAAAGTTATCTACAGAGTGAATACTTTCTTTGCCTTCTCCTAACTCTTCAATCCATGGGAATGCATAAATATTTCCATCTGGAGCAGTCATCATCGCTTCATAATCCGGAGCATCCTCAAGCACTTTTTGTAAATTAGGCATATAATTATCAATTAAATCGTTAAGAGGAATAATCGCGTCATCTTTTGCTAAGTTTAATAATTCATAGTCACTATAGCCTGCATTCAATATCGCATCCGGCATTTCACCGCTTGCCATCGCTAAATTCCTTTTTTCACCAAATTGTGCCCCTGTAAAGTTTCTCCACTCTATTTGGACCCCTGATTGCTCTTCTAAACGTTGAAAAATCAACTTTTCATTAGGATCTTCAGGTGCTAATGGTGAACTTTCTGTCAAAATTTTTAATGATACTTCTTCCTCTAAAGGAAATGAAATGTCTGACAGCTCATAATCTTCAGACCATGAATTTGCAGAATTGCCACCACACCCTACAAGTAGTGACGTTCCAATTAACATTGCCGACATTGCTTTAACGATTTTCTTCATAACAATCCCCCACTTATCTAGTTTTTATTTTAATGACCCAACCATAACACCTTTTTCAAAGTATTTTTGGAAGAATGGGTACATAATTAATAATGGTAAACTTGCAACAACAATCGATGAGTACTTAATCATTTCTGCAATTCTTTGCATTTCAGCTCTTGCAAGTTGATCGGCAATCATTCCAGGTTGTACTTCGTTTTGGATTAGAATGTCACGCATAATCAATTGCAATGGATAAAGAGATCGATCTTCAAGATAGATCATAGCCCCAAAATAAGAATTCCATTGACCTATAAAAGCATATAAAGCGAGAACAAAAATAATTGGTTTAGACAGTGGCAATACAATTTTTAAGAAGATTTTGAAATCAGATGCTCCATCGATTCTCGCAGCTTCTTTCAACTCATTTGGCAACGATTTAAAATAAGTTCTAGCTAAAATAATATTCCAAACAGTAACAGCTCCGGGTAAGATAATCGCCCAAGGTGTATTAATCATTCCTAACTCTCTTATAAGTAAATAGGTTGGAACCATTCCCCCATTAAAAAACATCGTAAAGAGGAAGAAGATCATTAATGCTTTTTTTCCAACTAGGTTATCAACCGATAACGAATATCCAGCAAGGACAGAAAATCCAACTGATATTATAGTAAATCCTACAGCATACAGAATAGAATTAAGGAACCCTCTCATGATGGATCCATCAGTGAAGATTCGTACATAACCATCAATCGTCCAATGATCAGGATTGAATGAAATTCCTCTAGTTACTAGAATATTAGGCTGTAAAAAAGATCCCAGCAATACATATAAAAGAGGAACTGTAACAATTAATACAACTAGACTCAATAAGACTTTATTTAAAAGAAGTATTAGTCGATCTGTTTTAGAGTTGTTTATTAGACTATTTTTGTTCGAGTTACTTTGAAGTAGTAGTCGATTTTTCTTTCGTTTATTTCTTTTCTCTTTTTTTAAGTCACTCATCCTACTAACTCCCCTCTAGTAAAGTGTTTCACCATTAAATCTTTTCACTACATAGTTTACAGACATTAGTAACATCAAACTAACAACGGAGTTGAATAACCCAACTGCTGCACCAAATGACCAATCTCCTGCTTGTAACCCTCTTTTATATACATAGGTATCGATAATTTCTGAAGCAGGTAAATTCATGTCCGTTTGCAGCAAATAGGCTTTTTCAAAGCCAACACCCATGATTCCGCCAACTGCTAGGATGAATAGCACAGCCATAACGGGTTTAAGCACTTGAACGTCAATATGCCAGATTCTCTGTAATAGGGATGCCCCATCAATTGTGGCTGCGTCATGTAGTTGTGGATCACTATTCGAAAGTGCTGCAACATAAATAATAGATGCAAAGCCAGCACCTTGCCATATTCCAGATGCAATGAAAATCGTTCTAAAATAGTCTGGATCAGACATAAACGAAATAGGGCGGTCTAAGAACACAGATAATAGAGCATTAATTGGTCCCGCTGGTGATAGAAAGAGAAAGATCATACCACCGATTACGACTGCCGAAATGAAATGTGGTGCATAAATGACTAATTGAATATTCTTTTTTAGATTTGCTTTTCTTACCTGGTTTAACATAAGCGCCAATATGATAGGAATAGGAAAGCCTATAAGAAGTTCAAACGCACTTAGTTTAATCGTATTCATGAAAATTTGATGGAAATTGGGCGATTGCAAGAAATTCGTAAAGTGAGTCAACCCAACCCACTCACTTGCCATGATCCCCCTCGTTGGACTAAAATCTTTAAATGCAATCGTTACTCCATACATAGGAACATAATTAAATAAAAACACTAAGATTACCGCAGGAGCTAAAAATAAATACAACATAAAATTTTTTTTGATATAGTTTAAAGAGCTTTCTTTCTTTTTTGGTATTTTAGGAACCTGATTCGAAACATCAGCTGCCTTGGCTGGAGAGCTCCAGTCTTGAGCCATGTCTATCCCCCCTAGGTAATAATTTTCTATTTGTTGTCAACCTTCCTACCCCCTCTATCTATTACTCCTTCACCTCTGAAATGATACTTTTGAAAGCGCTGTATACTTTGATCGAACTAACGGTAACGCTTTCTTGTTCTTAATATAGCAAAATAAACTGAAGGAATATTTCAATATATTTGGTTTAAGAGTTTTAAAATTTTCGGCATTCGCAACCGCTTACAATAAATAATAAATCAAATAAAAAATCCCCTAGTTGTTCATAACTAGAGGATTTCGTCTTTATTCAACAGCATGACTGAAGACATTTCTTGGTAAAGAGAACGATGCTACTTTCATCATAACAAAGCTAATTAAGCTCATTCCGAAAACAAGGATTAAGATTGGAAAGTTCATATACAAAAAGTAGACAATAGCCAGCCCGCCGAGCATCATGATTGTTTGGAACGGTTTCGCAACGGCAAGAATGAATGCATGTTTCGGATACTGCAAAAACTTCAGGTTAAAGTGAACAAATAAAGGGAAAATATATAGTAACGTTAGTAAATAGACAATGCCAATGACAACGGTTATGCTTGCCAATACTAATTGTAGAATGTTGTTGTCTAATTGTTGCAGCACTCTTAAATCTACATATAAAATAAGTCCAAAAATCAAAATAAGATAACCAATAAGATTTGACATCATGAACTCAGATTTAAATTTGTTCCAAAATAGTTTCAATACAGGGAGGTCTTCATCCTCCATAATTAATTGTCTTAAAACAGCAAATAATGCTGCAGTAGCTGGAAAAATACCTAATATAAAAAGACCAGATAAGGAAAATAAAAACCAGAGAATATTTAATAGAACTAAATTAAATGCCCAATTACCTAGTCGCATGTACCATCGTGACATATCAAACATATTCACGCACCTCCATCGTGATGACATCAAATTGTCACCCTTATTTTACTTTAACAAAATGTCTAAAGATAAGAGTTTAATATTTTCGGATGTGGATGTTTAAAATCTTCAGGAAGTGAAATCGGTTACACGTAATAGAACACACTCCCTAATAATTCCATACTTTTGATCTAGCTCTTTTATGGTTATTGTATTTCTTTTAGAGCCTTATTAATTTTTTCCACTGCTTCCTTTGCTGAAACCTCTACATCTTTCCCACCGATTCCAACTTCCTCAAATAATGTTTTAATTACTTCGCTTACAACAGGGTAAGCTGGAGTAACCGGGCGGTTCTTTGAATAAGTTTGAGATTGTTGTACAAATATATTTTTAGGATATTCATTAAGTTCAGGCAAATCTCTTGCTACAGAATATCTTGCAGGAATATCACCTGTTATTTTTACATATTTTTTCATTCCCTCATAACTTGTGATATATTTGATAAACTCCCATGCTTCGTCTGGATATTTAGACTTTGATGATATTCCGAGGGCCCATCCCCCGTTTGGAACAACCTGGTCCTTACCCTTTGGCAAAGGAGCAACCCCGAAATCCTCTCCTAGCTTAAAGTCAGGATAATTAGTTTCTAATTGTGCTAATGTCCAGGAGCCAAGCACCGTCATAGCAAGTTCCCCCGATTCAAAAGGATCTAGAGGTAATTCAACTGCTGCAACTTTATCCTTATGATACAAATCTTGATAAAATTGCAAAGCCTCTATCGCTTCTTTTGAATCTAAATATCCACTTGCCGTTGTTCCATCAGGGCTTAGAATGCTTGCACCAAACTGCCAAAGGATTGGGATCTTAAAATAAGCGGGAGCTTCACCAACACCAAATCCCTGCGCAGAATCAATTCCAATGACTCCTTTATCTGGATTATTTATTTTTTTAGCAATCTCTCGAACCTCGTCCCATGTCATCGGTTCGGTAGGATCTTCTGATGGAAAAGGAATACCGGCCTCTTTGAAAAGGTGCTTATTGTAAAATAAGGCAATACTTGACTCAACGACTAGAGCAAGAAAAATTTCACCTTGAAAGCTTAATCCTTTTAATGTAGCATCAGGAAAATCATCAATATTTCCTTCTTTTTTCATGTATTGATCTAAGGATAATAACGCTCCTGTATTTGCATAAATAGCCGCGTTAGGACTATCTATGCTCATAATATCGGGTGGGGTTCCAGCAGCTAATTCAGTACGCAACCTTACTTCATAGTCATCATATTGTATTGATTTCATATTAATCACAATATTGGGGTGAGCCGCTTCAAAATCAGAAACTAATTCTTCATATGCTTTGTTTTCCGTTGGGTTCCCATAATTCCGCCAAAATGTTAGCTGTACTACATCGCCATCATTCTTTTCATCACTTTTAGCTTTATGTTCGTTAGAGAATGTGTTAAAAGATAACGCATAACCTGCAATAATAGATAGAATAATTGTAAAAAAAATGATTGTTACCTGTCTTTTCATCTTCACCTCTTCTTTCAACATGTCATTTAATCGCTTCTAGTGTTCAAATAATACTTACTATTCTCTCTCTTAGTTATGGATTTCAGAGAGTTTATATTGAGAATGCGAAAACACCAAATTCCTCTTCTTATATTTGTTGCTTATCTTGTTTTTACTATAACAAAATCATGATTGAGAAGATTTTGTTATTTTTGGTTAAACATATTTAAAATTTACAGTAATAGTTTTTAACTACGAATAAATTTCGTTCCAAAAAGACGTATGAATGGGGAATTGACAGAAAAGGATAACTGGAGAATTTTTAAAAGTCTAAATCCTATACATTCGGACTCGCGAACTGAGTACCCAAAAAAGAGGGTGATCTCAAAGCCTCTAAAAAAGTCCATCAAGGAAGCGGCAATGGCTTCGCACGTTGCTTAGAGGGCACCCTCTTACCTGTTTTATGGTCTTTGTACTTCTTCTAAACCTGTATTTATTTTTTCTACTGCTTCCTTTGCTGATGCCTCTACATCCTTCCCGCCAATTCCAACGTCCTCAAATAACGTTTTGATTGCATCACTTACAACACCATAGGCTGGAGTAACCGGACGGTTCTTTGAATAGGTTTGCGCTTGATGTACAAATATATTTCTAGGGTACTCATTCAGTTCAGGAAAATCTCTTGCTACAGAGTATCTTGGTGGAATATCACCTGTATATTCTGCATATTTCTTCATTCCTTCATAACTTGTAATATATTCGATAAACACCCAGGCTTCATCTGGATAATTAGTCTTTGATGATAATCCAAATGACCATCCTCCGTTCGGAACAACCTGATACATAGCCTTTGGCAAAGGAGCAACTCCAAAGTCCTCTCCCAATCGAAAATCAGGATAATTATTTTGTAATTCTTTTAATTGCCAGGAACCAAGTACCGTCATAGCAAGTTTGTTCGATTCAAAAGGCTCTGAAGGTAATTCCACTGCCGCAACTCCATGCTTATGATATAAATCTTGATAAAATTGAAGTGCTTCTATTGCTTCTTTTGAATCCAAATATCCACTTGCAGTCGTTCCATCAGGACTTAAAACACTTGCACCGAACTGCCAAAGGAGAGGCATTTTAAAATAAGCGGGAGCTTCTCCATCACCAAACCCCTGAGCAGGATCAATCCCAAACACTTCCTCATCTGGATTAGTTATTATTTGCGCAATCTCTAGTACTTCTTCCCATGTCATCGGTTGATCAGGATCCTCTGACGGAAACGGGACACCAGCCTCTTCAAAGAGATGCTTATTGTAAAACAAAGCAATACTTGATTCAACAATAGGTGCAAGATAAATTTCATCTTGAAATCTAATTCCGTTTAATGTAGCTTCAGCAATATCATCAATAATTCCAACTTCTCTCATGTATGGATCTAAGGGTAATAGATATCCTGCATTTACATAAAGCGCCAAGTTAGGACTATCTATCGCCATAATATCGGGGTGATTTCCTACAGCCAACTCAGTCCGTAACCTTAATTCATAGTCACCAAATTGTATCGCTTGCATATTAATCACAATATTGGGATGCGCGGCTTCAAAAGCAGCAACTAATTCTTCATATGCTTTATTTTCCGCTTGGTTCCCGAAATTGCGCCAAAATGTCAGTTCTATAGCATCTTCAGCAATTTCTTCTTCATCTTGATTTGTACGATCACTAGACAAATTATTAAAAAATGACAATAAAAACCCTACAATACAAATTAAAATAATTGCAACAATCGTTACCGACCATTTTTTCATCGGCATTCCCCCCTTTCAAATTGTCATCATTTCAACTTATAAATCTACAGACTTTCGATATTCAACTGGCGTTTGGCTGAAGTGTTTTTTAAATACCGTACTAAAGTATCCCGAATTAGAAAAGCCAACCAAATTGGCTACATCGATAATTTTGAGCTGTTTATCTTTAAGGAAATGTTGAGCTTTATTCATTCGCACGGTTACTAGATAATCACTAAAATTCTGCCCAACATGATTTTTAAAGGTTTCTGATAAATACGCACTATTTATATGAAATAATTCAGATAAGGAGCTAAGAGAAATTTCACTAGCATAGTGCTCGTCCAAATAATGCCGAATACTATCGATTAATTTTCCGTTAGAAAAACGAGCCATCCGTACCTTTTCAATAATGTGCTGCGCCAATTGAATCAGGTACTCGATAACTTTACGTTGAGAATTGAGCTCCCAAATACTTTGTTGGCAATTCCAAATCATTTTTTGAATGTCTTTCGTTTCGATATCATATTTTTTAGCCAATGAACCTAACATAAATAACACTCGATTGGCTACAAATGAAAATGACATCATTGACTGATTTTCAGTTCTCCCCAAAAAATTGGATATATTTTCTTTAAACGCTTCAAAATCTACATTCTCAATACTATTTGTTAACCTTCTCTCAAAATCAGGAGAAAAGTCAAATACCTCTTCTAACGTTTCAGTGTGATCGATAATCTGTGATTGTGAACCTAGTTGACTTTGACTCCACGAAAGCAAACTTGAAATATAACCAGTCTTAAATTCTGTGATACCCCTAACAACATTCCCAATTCCTATTACTGTTTCTAAGTTCAAGAATTTCTTTACGTTTTGTTGAACTTCATTAACCAAATTGGATGTACTACTTGGCTTTTGTGAATCGATAAGTTGTAAAAATTGAATCATATTTGCATAGCTTGGGTCGTAAAACGGATAAGTTCCTTCATGTTCTTTTGCGATTTCCTTGCATAACATTTGAAAAGGGAACCAGAATTCCTTTAATTTATCCGGATTGTCATCTAATTCTCGTATTTCCACTGTCACAAACTGTACGTGAACATTTTCATAAGCAAGTTCTTCTAACTGAAGCTGATGTAGTCTGTCTGTAACCATAGTAAGCTGAAGCCATTCTCCTTTTACTAAATGAAGGAGATATTGTTCTTGCACTTCTTGCAAATGGGAGTGAGCAAGCAAATGTATTCGATCCGATTCAATTTGATTTCTCTTTTCCTCTTCAACTTCTTTACGAATTCTTCTTAATGCTTCTACTAATTCGTTAGGGGCAACTGGTTTTAATAAATAGTCTTTAACCCCTTCCTTCATTGAATTTCGCACATATTCAAAATCAGAATAACCTGATAAAACAACTACTTTTACATATGGAAATTCTTGATGACAACGCTTAGCAAATTCTACACCATCCATAATTGGCATTCTCATATCTGTAATGACCAAATCGACATCCATGTTTTGGAGTACTTCAAGTGCTTCTTGGCCATTGGCAGCCTCTCCAACTATTTGAAACCCCTCTTCTTCCCAATCCACTTTCATTCGTAAACCTTTACGAATTTGAACCTCATCATCCGTGATTACGACCTTCATCATGTATATCACCCCTTTTATAATTTATACATAATGTAATCTTTGTACCTACATTCTTTTCAGATTCAATTTGATAAGAAAAGTCTTGTCCATAATATAGTTTTAACCGGCCAAGTACATTTCTAAGTCCAATGCTGTTTCCCTTACTCTCTAATACGTTAATGGTTTCATCGTTTTTATCTTGGTTTAATAAGTCTAAAATTACTTCTTCCGACATTCCTATCCCTTTATCTTCAACAACAATAAATACCTGATTTTCAACTTTTTCAGTTTGGATATAGATTTCAGCATGTGTCTTTTCGATAAAGCTATATTTCACCGCATTCTCCACAAGCGGCTGTAGAATGAATTTTATAATTGGAACTGTTTTCGTGTTAGAATCTTCTTCAATCTTAATGGTAATCGAGTCTTCATACCTTAGCTTTAATATATCTGTGTAACTCTTAATATAGTTCAATTCTTCGCATAATTGTACGACGTTACTATTTGTATTCAAGGAATATCTCATCATTCTCCCTAGATAAATGCTTACATTCAAGACCTCTTTATTTTTTCCTTGAACAGCTAAACTCCCAATTATTTCAAGAGTATTGTTCATAAAATGAGGGTTAATCTGTAATAACAAGGCTTTGTATTCAGCATCTTTTCGGCGTAAATTAGCTTCATATTCTGTTTCAATTAAGCTCCTCAGCTTTTTAATCGTATGATCGAACACTTTTATGACGTAACCAACTTCGTTATTATGTGATTTAATGGTTGGCATAAATTGTTTAGCACCAGAAAAATCTCCACGCTCAAGAAATCCCATTGCTTTTGCAAGTTTCCCTAAAGGACTTGTAATAGTAGAAGAAAGCATAAAAGAAGTTACAATCGTTAACAAAAAGACGATTGCGCTCGTTATTAGTAAATTACGCTGCAAATAGTTAACTTTTGAAAATAAATCAGACTCTGTCACTTCACTGATGAGAGTCCAATTTCCGACTGGCAACTTTTGAAAAAAAACAAAATAGTCCTCTCCATTATAATTAGTTTCTATTAATCCTTTTTGATCATTTCCATTCGTTATTTTGGTCAAACTTTGATCTAATACCTCATCAGGAGTGTGGATTTCTTCTTGCAAAACGTTGGCCCCCTTTTGATCTAACAAATAAGAACGACCATTTTGACCAATTTTAACCTTATTTAGTGCATTTTCAAGTAAAGCAGATGGGAAATTCACCTTTATAAATCCACTTGTAACTAATGTATTTGTGTCAAAAAGAGGTAAAAGATAGCTATTTATCTGGCTCTCACGCATCTCTTGAGACAGCTGATAAGAATCCATATGTGACTTTACAAACCTTTGTTCATTTTCAATAAAATCTTTGAACCAATCCACTTCATGTAAAGAAGGATTATTTCCCCAAGTTCCTGTACCATCATTAAGAAACACCGAAATAGACATTCCATTTGAATTGTTAATCATTATTGAGGATAGTAGCATTTTGAGTTCATTCTTTATTAATAAAGTCTCTTCTGTTGAAGCATCCCCATCTTCTGTATCTAACTTCAGCCACTGTTGAGTCGTATGGTTAACAAGTACTTGCTTCCCTAGATCCTGTGCCTGTGAAGTGATTGAATCAATATAAAGCGAATACTGATCCATCATTTCTACTGTTAGTTCTTGAGTTTGTTCTTTTATAGCAGATGTAAACCAACTTGGAATCATAATAGATAAAATAATGAATGGAACGGTTAGCAAAAATGTAAAAGTGAGAAATAAACGATTTCGTAATGAGAAAAACATTGTAACCCTCCCCCCAAAGGATAAAAGAGAAAACCCTTACATCTTTTAATTGTTTTTTTGTATGAAGAATACATTATATCACTAAAAGTATCAAACTTCAGTCTATTAAGAATAGTCTGCTTATCTTTTCAGCACTTTGTAAAGCCAATTTAGCATAACTATAACTTACAAGAGAGGGAATTCCATTTAGAACTGCTTCCTATCAAATTGGATCCGACTTTGATTCAATTCTCAAACAGACAAAAACGCGTCCCTCAAAACTGGAGAGGACGCATCATTGCTTGCTTTTTATGGAAGGCTCCGTACTAGGCAACTGTTACCTTTGCTAATGATCTGAAGAGATACTACCTATTATTTTTCCATAGACAGGTAGTTCTCTTGAATT
The DNA here is from genome assembly GCF_036663595.1 of Halalkalibacter lacteus. Taxonomy (NCBI): domain Bacteria; kingdom Bacillati; phylum Bacillota; class Bacilli; order Caryophanales; family Bacillaceae; genus Halalkalibacter; species Halalkalibacter lacteus. The sequence continues at coordinate 69,150 of NZ_JAWRVL010000017.1, read as the reverse complement.
CTCGGTATTTGTTCAAGTTTTTCAAATGAATACAAAGCAAAACGATATGAAATCATTGAAACCGGTACAATGATAACAAACACTGCAAGTGGTACATAGTAAAGAATTACTACGGCTCCCACCCACAAAAGAATAATAGCAAAGCTTGTCTTCCCATCTAAAAATGAAAATGTAAATGCTTGTTTAATAAGCGCAAGACCTTTTGTATTATAATGAACCAGCACAGGTAATAAGAAAGAACTTGTAATAATATAAAGGATGAAAACAAGCACTGTTATAACAATAAATACCACTTTCAAATCACTTGGAATTTGCAGGAAAAAGTAAACATCTAAAACTAAGAGAGATCCTAGAATAACCCATGAAGTTCCAACCAGAAATCCTTGTTTTAGAAATAACCGATATTCATTAATATAACACCTTATTACACTATGTTCCTTATACAAATGCCATTTTCTTATTACCCCATACATCGCAGCAGTGGAAGGTCCAATAGTAAATAGCGGCATCGAACAAATAACCCACAAGAAATTGAGAATAATAATGTTTGTTACAATTCTTAAAAATGATGCGGTTTTTCCATCCCAAGGATTCATTTTAATCGTCCTTTCTTACTTCCAAATAGATTCAATATCGTGTATCGATACATTTGATAACATGACTTCCCCATCTTTTGCATTCCACTCTAACGTGTAGTTTTGTTCTGATGGATAAAATAATTCTGTCATGACATCGCTTCCTTGATTTACGAACAGTTCAATTGAGGAATTATCAACGACTAGTTTAAAATCATTTAATTGTTCGAGCGGCATTCTATCAACACTAGCAAACTGTTCAGAAAATGAAACATGGCCACTATTTGTTCGATCAACTCTTACTTCTTCTCTTACACGGTCAAATTCAATTTGAAGATGCTCTCTTTCTCCCCTTAGAGTTAAGGTAAAAGAAGAAGAGTTGTTCTCCTTTATCTTTGCTTCAATCATTACTTGAAGTTCACTTAATTCTATTTGTCTAGGCTCTAAAGGTTGTATAGTTAAATTCTCATTTAGTAAAATTGTATTTTCATATAATGAAGAAAGATCAATTGGGATTTGAACTAGTTTCAATTCACTATTGTGCCTACGTAACTTCAATTTTCTAGGAATAGACATGACACTTCTATAGGGATCTGTTGGAACTTGGTTTGCATATTGCCAATTGCTCATCCAGCCAATCCATACAGGTTCACGCACATTGCTCCATGTCACTGCAGCATAAAAATCACGCCCGAAATCAGCCCACTTTACGGTTTCTTTTTCATTATTACACGTAAATACTTCTCCATCAAAATCACCGATGAAATACTGTACGACAGATCCTCCGTTTGGCCCACCTGGGTTAATACTTACAATTAATACCCATTTTTTCTCTTTCTCTCCTTCAACCTCTAGTTGAATCAAGTCTGGACATTCCCACACACCACCATGTGCCCCGTATTCACTACCAAAAGTTGATAGAAACGTCCAATCAATAAGGTTAGGGGATCCATAAAATTGAATTTGATCTCCACATGCTAGAGACATGATCCACTTCTGTGATTGCTCATGCCAAAATACTTTCGGATCACGAAAATCTTTTATCCCTGGATTCTCAATCACAGGATTCCCGCGATATTTCGTCCAAGTTCTTCCTCTATCATTTGAATAGGCAATACTTTGCTTTTCGTTATCCTCACCATGATGGGTAAAGATTGCTACCATAACGTCTTCTTCATCTGATGTCCTTAAACCGCTAGTGTTTTCCTTATCAATAACAGCACTTCCTGAAAAGATTTGGCCTAATTCATCTGGGTAAAGTGCAATCTGCAATTCCTCCCAATGCATAAGGTCTTTACTTACAGCGTGTCCCCAATGCATAGGTCCCCACACACTACTGTGCGGATGATATTGATAGAATAAGTGATATTCCCCTTTGTAATACACCATACCATTGGGATCATTCATCCATTTCTCTTTTGGACTAAAATGAAATTGCTGACGAAATTGTTCATCGTACATAATTAACACCTCAAGTCAGTTATTTTACTTTTGTTTCTCCTAAAGCCAGCACTGTTCCAAATCCACCTTTTCTTATCCTTTTACACCACTCGAAGTAATTCCCTGTACATAATAGCGTTGGAAGAATAAGAAAATTAAGATGACAGGAATGGTCGTTAAAGTTAACGCAGCCATGATTTGACCATATTGAATATTGTTATCTGTAAAGAGATACTGAATTCCAATTTGAACGGTTTGAATAGATTGATCCGTAGCAACAATTAACGGCCACATAAAATCACTCCAGTGCGTTACAAATGTTAAGATGGCAGCTGTCGCAAACACTGGTTTGGAATTTGGAACAACAATCCGTATAAACGTTTGCAAAGGTGTCGCTCCGTCGATTTGTGCAGCTTCCTCCAATTCTTTTGGAAATCCCATAAAGAATTGTCTGAACAAGAAAATATTAAAAGCTGAGGCAATAAATGGGACAATAAGTGCCGGGTATTCATTGATCCATCCAAAATTATTAACGACAATATATAGCGGAATTAATACACTTTCAAATGGAACAACGTATAAAGCAATGATGACAATTAAAATGAGGTCACTACCAGGAAATTTCAATTTTGCAAGTGCATATGCGCAAATAGAATTCACAACTGTTCCAAGAATAACGATCATTCCTACTGTAAAAATACTATTTTTCATATAATGAAAGAAATTAATATTTTCGGAGAAAAGAATTTTTGAGTAGTGAGCAAACGTTATTTCTTTAGGGATAAACGCTTCGAATCCCATATCTTTAAAAATCATCGTTTCAGGTTTTAATGACGCTACAATCATCCATAAAAGTGGGGCGATAAACAAAAATCCAAGCACGAGTATGGTAAGAGTTACACCTATTTTTTTAAGTTTATTTTTCGTACGCTGTGTCATTGTTAATCAACCCCTTATTGTTTTAATGCTTTCTTAAGAATTAAGGACGTTATGATAACGACCAGGAAAAAAACTACGGCAATAGCAGAAGAATAACCTACATCTCGAAATTGAAATCCATTTTCATAAAGCATGAATACGAGTGTTTTAGTTGAATCACTTGGTCCACCGTTTGTCATTACGTATGGTTGGATAAATAGTCGAAATGCTTGAATTGTAGTAATAATTAGGACGAAACCAGTGACATGTTGAATGGAAGGAAGAGTTACATTTCGGAACTTTTGCCACGCATTTGCCCCATCTATATCTGCAGCTTCATACAAAGTATCAGGTACATCTTTTAATCCTGCTAAGAAAATCATCATTTGAAACCCAGCAGCCTGCCAAACTGACATAAAGATAATAGAGTTCATAGCTTGATCGGGGCTTAATAAAAACGGTTGATTAGGTATTCCAAATATATTTAACGCACTGTTTATCAGTCCATTATTTACGTTATATAAGAACGTCCACAAAATTGCTACAACAACCATCGACGTTACTACAGGGCTGAAGAAAAACACACGCCCAAGCGAAGCAACCTTCACTTTTTTATTTACAAGTATGGCTAATACTAGTGCCACTGCACATTGAAGTGGAACAACAAGAGCTGTAAAATATAATGTGTTTTTTAAAGCTGTAAAAAAGATTGGATCTTGAAATAGTCTTATATAATTATCCAAACCAATAAACGTCTTAGCGTCCGGGTTTAACATATTGTAGTTCATCAGACTATAAATGAATGCTAAAATAACTGGTAATACCAAGAAAGTAAACATAAGGGCTAGGGCTGGAAGAGAAAACAACACTCCTAGTATTTTTTGTTGCCGTTTGTATGTCGTTGTACTTTGCCCTTTTCTTAATAAAGTAACCGCATTACCTTCCACCTTGGAAGTCACCATACTATCCACCACCTTGTTGTATTAAGAAAAACCGCAAAGCGGTCTTTTCTTAGACCTTGAGTAAGCTTACATACTTCTTTGAATTCATTCGAATTTTGTACTTTCTTATCTTTTTCATAAAGGCAATCTCATCCGATTGCCTTTATGAAATTATTATTATTTGCGTGAAATATCTGTATCCACTTCGTTTGCTACTTTATCTAATTCTTCCTGAACATCACCACCAAGGAAAATATTTTGAACCGCTTGCCCATATCTCGTTGACAATACAGGGTATGAGGTTGTAGAAGGTCTTGGATGAGCAGTATTTAACACTTGATCTTTTAAAATGTTAAGAGGTGCTTCATTCCATTCTGTCATTTCTTCAAACGCAGACATACGTGCTGCTGGCTTATTTCCTGATTCAGCCAATTTAATAATGTTTTCCTTGTTCGTTACATAATTTAAAAGTGTAGCTGCCTCTTCTTTGTGTTTCGTATCTGTTGATATTCCCCAGTTCCAGTCTCCTGATGGTGAAACTTGTTCCCCTTCATTGCTTCGTGGGTAATATGTGATTCCCCATTCCGTATCTGGATAGTCTTGTAATTTATTCCACTGCCATGAACCCATTAACATCATTGCAGCGTTTCCATCTTCAAATTCAGTAGGTGTCGGTTGTAAGTTTACTAGTCCCTCATTTGTAAACTTTTGAAGGTATTCTAAAGCTTCAACGGTTTTTGGTCCATTAACGTAACCATCTGCTTTTGAACCATCTTCAGCAATCAAGCTACCACCATTACTCCAGACAGTAGGTCCTGTGAAATAAATAATCCATTCACCGTAGTCCAATGTCCAGTTAACTCCATAAGTACCATTCTCTTTGTCAGTTAATTTCTTAGCTGCTTCATAAAATTCATCCCATGTCCACGCTTCTTCCAATGTAGTAGGCGGTGTAATTCCTGCCTCTTCTAGCATTTTTACATTATAAAACAATGCTACAGTTGATTCTGTTGCTCCAACTGTATAGAGGTTTCCATCAAATGTACCTTGTGTAATAATCGATTCTACAAAATCATCTTGATTTTCGACAAGGCCATCGATTGGTTGGATGATTCCAGCATCTGCATAATTAGCTACATTCGGACCATCTAACGCTACTAGGTCAGGCAATGTATTACTTGTCGCACCTGCTGAAATCTTATCTTCATAGGCATATTTATTACCTCTTGGAATAAATGTAATTTCAGCCTCAATTTCTCCTTCATACTCTTCGTTGAATTGTTCAATAACTTGTTTATAAGTTTCTGACATATCCCCTTCTGGATGCCATAAAGTTAATGTAACTTCTCCACTACTATCTGATTGATTATTACTATTGCCCTCCTCAGTACTAGCAACATCATCACTAGAAGAACATCCAGCGACAATTCCTACTGCCGTTACTAATGAAAGGAAGCCTAAACCAAAACGTTTCATCTTATTTCCCCCTATAATCTTTTTAATGTGTACGTTTACATTTTTAATAAAACGGTTACTAACGATAGACTTGTTTAGCAGTAGCCCCCTTTTTTGTTTCAACTTCTTATAAATTCATTGTATATGCAATAAAGCGCTTTCAAAACGAGGCATACCTTTGATTTTTGTTCAAATTCTTACTATAGATGCTTTTCAAAAAAAACTTTTTTCCTTTATTGAATTACCTTTAGACAATCAACGGAACTTCTTTCAGTGGCATGAGAGGTATTTCATGCCTCTAAGTCTTCTTCAAAACAGTTTCTCAGATCAGACTAGTAACTTACACTCCTCTTTTTCAACAAACTCTCTTTAGTCAAAATAAAATCCCCCATAAAAGTTGGGGGATTTTACTTACTAAACGCTTTGAAATTATCAGAAATAATACTAGCCTTTTATAATTCCTACTCGATCTGTCTATAAGTATCAAACATTCGCTCTAGTCTCTCAAGATAAGCATGGATGTCACGCTCGAAAAAGAATTGCTGTGAAATTTTCCTGAAATCCTCTTCAGCTGCTGTTCCGCCAACCCAATAGTGGTTTGGCCAATTCACCGATTTTCCTTGAGAAATCTGCTCAGCTAACAAACTTACTTCCGCATTGTTCATCTTGACACCTTGTACAGCACTAATATTCCCCTCATAATCTGAGAATTTTTGCGCATTCTCCTTTTTAACGAGAAATTCCAAGAATTTTTTTGCTTCTTCTGGATATTGGGTATTAGCTGAAATGGCAAATCCACCGTCTACTCCTCCGAGTACCTTGTTTCTTTCCGGATCATTTGTTGAAGGGAATGGGAAGATCCCGTAGTTAAAATTTGCATCTATCTTCTCAAGATTTGGAATCTCCCATACTCCAATTACACTCATTACTCCATCTCCATTGACAAATGCTTGATTTAAATCATCTCCCTCTGTACTAAATGAATCTCCTTGAGCGAAATCTAAAAATTCTAGCATTTTTTTAGAGACTTCAATCCACCTTTGATCTTCTTTTAAGTCTAGATGATGTTTGTTTAATGTCTCCCAATATTTACTGTCAAACTTATTGGCAACTAGTGATAGATTAAATACGCTTATCCTTTCTAAATCTTTATTTGCCATTAAGAGTGGTTGTTTGCCTGCTGCTTGTATTTTCTTTAATGTTTCTATAAAGTGATCCCATGTTTTTGGAATTTCAAGCTCTAATTCTTCAAATATATCTTTATTATAAATGACTCCAACAGCATTTTGTGATAAAGCCACTCCATACATCTTCCCATCGATAACATAACGATTTTGAATTGTAGAGTCTATATTATTAATAAAATCCTCATTAGTAAGGTCTAATAGGTACCCTTTTGTTGCACGTATGACATAATCTTGTTCGATTGGATAAGTAATAAAAATATCAGGCATATCACCATAGGCAATTCGTGTCTTTAACACTTCCATACCACCTGGAACATTAACTTGTTTAATTTCTATATCAGGGTACTCTGATTCAAACTCTTCAATCATTTCGTCAAAAAATTCAACAACATTCGTTTTCGACTGAAAGAACTCAAGTTGTTTCTTCTTATTTTCAGTCTGGATATCCTCCGCCATAGAACAAGCGCTCAAAAAACTTGCGATTACAAGCGAACAACAAATCATGTTTCTTGTTTTCATTTTGAGCCTCCCTTTCATTTGCAAAGTTATTTTAATCGCTTCTTCGAAATTGACTTGGAGTGACATGCAATCGCTTTTTAAACACTTGACTAAAGTATCGTTGATCACTATAACCAACCATATTTGCAATTTCATAGGTCTTTAAGTCGGTTGTTTTTAATAGTAGACAGGCATGTTCAATTCTAAGATTTGTTACATATTCTAAAAACGTCACTCCTGTTTTTTGCTTAAATAAAACGCTAAAATAACTAATACTTAAATCGACTTCTTCAGAAACGGATTCAATGCCAATCTCTTTTGTGAAGTTTTCCTTTAAGTATGATTTTGCTTTTTTGATCGCTGCATCAGGAGAGTATTTGGATTGATATTCATTTTTTATATCCTCTTCTGAAATCATATTCATTTTTAAAAACGAAGCAGATTCTAGTAATTTACATGTTTGCTGATAAGAGAGAGAAAGGTTATGAATCCCAATGACATCTTTTCCAACTGCTATTTTCACAAGTGAATTTATCCTCTCACCTAACTCAACCATTTCTGATTTAACCTTAGTAGCTAATTCGACGTTCGCTTTGGAATGAGCATAAACGATTACATAGCGTGCACTCTCAAACTTATAGAAAAAAACTTCTGTGAGCTGTTCGTCTCTTTCTTTTTTTGCCCACTCCATCAACTGTTGTTCATCACTTGATGGTTTATTTAATTCTAACGCTGTAATGACATACGTACGCTCATCATTTGCAAGATTGAGTTTATCGTTTCCAAGAGTTAGCGCTTCGTGGATGAGATGTTTCCTATATTCATATGCTTTTTTCTTCTCATTTTCAAATTTAACAATCAATCTGCGTATACACTCTTCTAATTCTTCATGGTCGATCGGCTTTAATATATAATCAAATGCATTATTTTGTAATCCTTCTCTTGCATACTCAAATTCATTGTAGCCACTTAACAAAATCACTTCCGGCCTTACTTGAAACGATTGCACCTTTTTTAATAAATCAAGGCCACTCATTTCCGGCATACAAATATCAGTTATCACAATCTCTGGTTGAATGTCATAAATAAGAGAAACCGCATCCTGTCCATCATTAGCCGTTCCTGCAACTTCACAGTCAAAGGCTTCCCAATCAATGATTTTCTTTAAACTTTTAAGAATGAGCGATTCATCGTCAACTAGTATCACTTTATATGTCATCTTGTTCACCCTCACTTAGCGGAAATGTAAGTTTAATCGTTGTACCCTTGTTCTCTTCCGAACAGATCATCATGCCATAGCGTTCGCCATAATAAAGTTTCAGGCGTTCTTGAACATTCATCACTCCACAACCGATATTCTGATTGGATGTTTTGCTTTTCAGATTGCATTCATTAAAGGTTGAAAGGACGTCATTTGTTATCCCGACTCCATTATCTTCAATAAAGAAAAATCCTTCTTTTTTAGAAATGCCTCCACGAATCTTAATGAAACCATCATCTTTGTTCCGATCAAAGGCGTGAATTAAAATATTCTCTACTAATGGCTGCAGAACAAGTTTCAATATAAAATAGTGTTCTAATTGTTTATCGATCTCAATTTCAAACGTAAAGCTTTCATCAAAGCGTACCTTTTGAATTTCCATATAACTAATAACATGCCGCACTTCATCACTGATCGTCACTTTGTCAGTAGCATTAATACTAATTCGAAGTAGCTTACCGAGATTGATCGTCATTTTACTAATATCTCTGCTTCCATGTAACACTGCCATGGAATTGATTGACTCTAACGTATTATATAAAAAATGTGGATTGATCTGATTTTGCAACACTTTAAATTCGGCTTTTCTTTTTCGTTCCTGTTCATTTTTAACTCGCTTTAATAAGGTTGAAATTTCCTCAACCATTCGATTAAAACCCTTTGCTAATTGATTTAATTCTAGTATAGAAAACGCTTTCATCCTTGCCGTTAATTGTCCATTTTCAACACGATTCATATTAGATTGAAATTCTGTAATAAAATGGATAATTCTATTCAGGAACAATTGTTTAAAACAAACAGCAAACACTGTCACAAGAAAGACAAAGACAATGGTTACATGTCGAATGAATTTTGTTTCATTCGTAATAAAGCTCCATGGCTTTATTGATATGAGAAAAAAAGTAGAGGATTCGTACTCATTAAATGTGAAGGGAATGAAAGAAATTAAACTTTTTTCTTGCTCCCAATGATCAATTAATGTTCCGGATTGATTTGACAACAAATCCTTCGGAAGCTTGATTGTTTCTCCGATCAATTGATGGTCACGGTTGTAAACAACCTCTCCTTTATCATTTACGATCATTTCCTTGGAATCTTGTTGCTGAAGGCTCTTAAACACTTCATCAAAACGGTCTAGCTTCACATCAAGAATAAGATATCCGATATCACGAAGAGTATTAATATCCTTAATGACTCGCCCTTGTGAAAACATTGGATTCTCACTCTTCACAAACTTATCATTTTCAGCCGGTGATAGCCATACGGACCTTCCTTCTTCTTCTACCATCACACTGTAAAACTCGGATTCTAGAAATTGTTCAAATGCTGGTGTTACAGTTCTCTTAAAGCTGTAAACTTTTCCACTAGCACTATAAAGAACTAGATCATCAAGCTTAGATTGGCCATAAAGAAGGCCTGCAATCGCTTGACCTTGATTATAAAACTCGATCAATGACTGCTCATCATTATACTTAATAAAGTCTTGTACTTCCCTAGAAGAAATGATGTAATTTGATAGAGTATCTACCTCAGACATAACCATATTTAAATTTAAATCAATAGCATTTAATGTTTGTAACGTCTCATCCCCTACCTTATTCTTTAACGTAGATGATGTGACATGATACGAAACGAACCCTAAAATAAAAATCGGAAATAAAATAAAAAATAAAAATGCTATGAGAATTTTATTTTGAAACTTCATAAAAACACCCATTTTTCTAAATAATTTATGTTATAAAAATAGTAGCATATGCATTGTAAACAAGTATACATGGTATTTACTGGTCATCATATAAACGATAAATTTAGCAAGCTCCACCGGACATTTCATTTCTTGCCCATTTTATAATTGTATCTGATATAAAGCGTTTTCAAAACGCGGTATTCTTGTGATTTATGTTTAAATTTAAATTATAAAAAGGCCCCTAACTTAAACTCAACCCAAAAACACGTGCCTCTCAGATTGAGAACACGTATTATTGTAAGCTTGTTAATGACTAACTAACTGTCTTGTCTCCCCCTTCAGATCCTCTCTCTCTCTTGGATTCCTCTTACATCTTTGAAACAAATGGCTGATACAGATAATTACGTACTCATTGTCGGTTCTCGGTGCAGGAGGAGAGCCGTCCTTAGAATGGATGATTCTGCATTTTTCGATTGGCCTTTTCCCTTGAAAGAAATGAATTTTGATTCAAAGTAATGCTTCTAGCTTTAAATTACTAAAACGATATTTTCTGACCATAAGAAAGAATTAATTACGAATACTTACCTCAATATTCTTTTCTGGAAATCTAACCTCTGCTTTGCATTGCCTTTAATAATAATATCAACTCCTGTGTCAACATTTTTTCCGACATTCTCTCCCTTTATCACTTTCAGTGCGTTTTCAACGCTTAAATATCCCATATCATAAGGGTTCTGCGCTACTGTTCCAGGTAACGCTCCCTCCTCTATCAACTCAATCATTTCGTTAATTCCATCTGCCCCTATAACTGGGATAGTAAGACCATATTCCTCAATCACCTCATAAGCAGCTAATGCCTTAATATCCGTCTCGGCAAAAACACCTTTAACATCAGGATGATCTTGCAAAACCGTTTCCATTACTTCTTTTATCTGTTCTGTTTCATTTGGTAAATCGAATTTTTCTGTCGCTATTTTGACTCCTGCTGCCTGTAAACTATGTTTAGCCCCTTTGATTCGATCACCTGAAATTGGATGGTTGATATCTCCTGCAATCAGGGCCACTTTACTTCCTGGCTGAAGTTGCGAAGCTAATAACATCCCACCCATTCTACCTAAATCGACATTATCCGTCCCAATATAAGAGGTTTTATTTTCCCAAGGGGCATCTGTATCTATTAGCAATACAGGGATATCCTTTTCGTAAAACTCCTTTAAAAAAGGAATAATAGAAGAGTCGTTCGGAGAGACAATTAATGCATCAGGATTTTCTTTAAGGACTTTTTTTAGCAGATACTCTTGTCCATCTTCTTCTGATTCATAACTGGGCGCCATTACTTTACCATCTATACCAAAATCACGAAACCCCTTCTCAGCTCCTGCTTTTACAATTTCCCAATACTGTGTATGTAAATCTTTTAATACAACAACTACTGTAGGTTTTTTACTTACAAATGATTTAGATATAAAACCTATTAAGATAGTGGAAAAAACTATTATAATGATAAGAAGAAATATTGATCTTTTTTTCAACATTCAATCATTCCCTTTTTCATCTAAGTTGCTCAGCTACACTACGCAAATAACTAAAACTGACACTATGTTCCTCTTAGACTTAAGATGATGGAGAATTAAGTTTTCTTACCTTTTTTGTATGGTCTTTCAAGTCTTCAACAATCCATCACAAGTGCTAATGACATAATACCATAATACTATTACAAGTGATTTTTTTTTCAATATAACCTTCAGACGAAAGACTCCTGTTCACAACAATAGACATGCAAGTGCCCACAAACCTGTTTGAACACGCTCTAGGAGTCCACTCACTTAAAAAACTAGACCGATATAGAAGATTAACTTCCTTACCAGTCTGTATTATACTACTTTGAGTTGACACGGTAGACTCTTGTTTCAAATGGTTCTAATATTAACCTGTTTGTAGAAACATGATTTGAGACATCATAATTGGCTAACAACAATTGATTACTATTAACAGAGAAATTTAGTCCTTTCTTCCATGTTGCAACTTCATCTGTAAGATTTGAAAAGACAACTACTTTATCATTATCTAACGTACGCGTATAAGCAGAAACCTGTGGATGATCATCGAGAATAAGATGATATGTCCCATAAGTAAATACTTCATTTTTCTTTTTCAACGTTATCATTTTCTTATAGAAGTGAAGAATTGATCTCTCATCTTGAAGTTGCTTCTCAACATTTATGCTTTTATAATTTTCATTAACACCTAACCATGGTGTTCCTATTGTAAATCCAGCATTCTGCTCTTTAGTCCATTGCATTGGTGTTCTCGAATTATCACGGCTTGACGCCCATATCAGTTCCATTATCTCTTTATGTGAGACACCTTCTTCACGCTTATAGCGATACATATTCTTATCTGCGACGTCATTATACTCTTCGATTGAATTGAACTTAACATTTGTCATACCAATTTCTTGACCTTGATAAATGAAAGGAGTTCCTTGCATCAGAAAGTACATAGATGCTAGTGCTGTTGCGCTCTCATACCAATACTTTTTGTCATCTCCCCACGTTGATACTCTGCGGGGCTGGTCATGATTTTCAATGAATAAAGCGTTCCATCCTTTATTTTCTAGTGCTTTCTGCCATTTTGATAAGGTAGCCTTTAATGCCACTATATCTAGCTTTTCGTTCTTCCCTGCTTCCCACAAACCTAAATGCTCAAACTGAAAAACCATATTGAATTTCCCTTTTTCTTCCCCTATCCATTCTTCTAGATCTTCTTTATTCTCTACCTTAACACCATTTGCTTCTCCAACAGTCATGATGTCGTACTTTGAAAATGTTTCTTCTTTTAATTCTTGAAGATATTTGTGTATGCCTTTCACATTCAAATGTTTATCAAATGAATGAACATATTTTAACCCTTTTGGATTAGGCATATCCTTTAATCCATATTCTTTATTGATATGACTAATTGCATCCACTCGGAAGCCATCAATGCCTTTATCAAGCCACCAATTTACCATATCGTACAAAGCTCTACGCACTTCTGGGTTTTTCCAGTTAAGGTCTGGTTGTTTTGTTGAAAAGATGTGCATATAATACTGGTCTGTATTTTCATCAAATTCCCATACAGACCCACTAAAAATACTTTCCCAGTTATTTGGAGGACCCCCATCTTTTCCATCTCTCCAAATATACCAATCACGTTTAGCATTACCTCTAGAGGAGCGAGATTCAATAAACCATGGATGTTCATCACTTGTATGATTAATAACTAAATCTATTATTAGCTTCATTCCTCGATTATGAACTTCCTCTAATAACTGATCGAAATCGTCCATTGTTCCAAATTCGTCCATAATATTTTGATAGTCACTAATATCATAGCCGTTATCATCATTTGGTGATTTATACATAGGACAAATCCAAATAACATCAATTCCTAAATCTTTTATGTAATCTAGTTTAGAAATTATACCTTGTAGATCACCGATTCCATCACCGTTTGTATCCATAAAACTACGCGGATAAATTTGATACACGACTGCTTCTTTCCACCATTTTTTGTTCATAATTCTCTCCAATCAATTTTTCTTTTCGATTTCTCCGAGATTGTCAAACCAAAGTCTTTCATCTGTTTCAGAAACAACCGATTCATAAGGCCATACTGTTAACTCTTTTAATTCTGTTGATCACCTTAATAATTTGATATAACTACTTTATATTCTTCAAGACCTATTTGTTAGATTTAAATACACTCTATAAAATGCCGAAAATGATATAAAAGCGATTAGGGACCCTGTAAAAAAAGGAATTAAAAATAGAAGACCATTAATACTAACGTAAATTATGAGGCCGCTTCCTAGAAACACCGCCCCGGATAAAATAGGACTTCCAAAAGTAAATAAAAAAGACTTTTTTAACAAAGATCGCAATTTCAAGTCATAATGTGCCATTAAAGAGAAAAAGTTAAGTGTATAAACATATAACAGAATGCCCAGTAGAAGAAAGGTGAACATTAGCATGACATTCAACTTATTGAAATAGTAATAGTCCACTCCCCAAACGATCCATGCTCCAGTTAAAATGAGACCTCCAAGTAAACTCCTTTTATAATTTTCTTTATAATAATTCCAGAAAGATCTAAAAATGCTACTAGTATCTGTTTTTAAAACCCAGTCTCTTACAGATGCAAACATAGCTGCAGTAGCCGGAAATAATATAAAAGGTGCCATTATCCCAAGAAGAGCTACTAAAATGAACAAGTTTCTTGGGCGATCTACGAATATCATGTTCATTACGATTAGAACGATAGGAAGGTTAAAGAGGAGCCAAAGCAAATTAACTGCTGAGAACTTCATGATCCATTCACTCACATGATAAAACCCACCAATTAACCCTTTCATGATGACTCCTCCTTAATCCATTCTAAATTTTTTACTTGTTAGCAAAATTATAGTGAGTTCCTAATTTCAATTTAGATAAATGGTTCATTATTTAACTGCACCTTCAGCAACACCTTTAATAATTTGCTTTTGTGCAAAAAAGTAAAAGATAATTACTGGAATAATCGCGATCGTTAATCCCGCTAAAGCTAAGTGCCACTGTTTTGTATATTGACCAAAGAAGTAAAACATTCTTAAAGGAATCGTTGCACTTGAACCATCTAGTATTAGAGAAGGTAATAAAAAGTCATTCCAAATCCAAATAACATTTAAAATACCTACTGTAACAGATATAGGTTTTAATAAAGGGAAGATAATACGCCAAAACACTTGTAATTTATTTGCTCCATCAATAGTAGCAGCCTCATCCAGAGTTTTTGATATCCCAGTCATAGCTCCATGATATAGAAAAATAGATAGACTAGAGCCAAATCCCAAGTACATAAAGATAAGACCTGTTCGATTAAGCATATCTACACTCCCGAATAGTGAAATAAGTGGAATCATAACCGATTGGAAAGGAATCAGCATTGCCGCAACAAAGATTAACAAGAGTACTCCACTTAATTTGCTTTTATTTCTTGCTAGGGCATACCCTGCCATTGAAGAAAAGAAAATAATAATCCCAACACTGACAACCGTTATCAACACTGAATTAAATAGTGAATTAACGAAATTCAAGTCAATAAATGACTGAACAAAGTTATCTGTTGTTATTTCTTCAGGTAGTCCAAGTACATCCGTAAAGATTTCCCTCTTAGACTTGAATGCATTTACAACCATTAAGTAAAAAGGAGATAACCAAAGCAATCCGAGCAATATGCCGAAAATCTCTAATAAATATAACCTACGTTTATCGCTCTTCATTACAAATCAACCTCCCGTTTTTTATTGTAATAAACTTGCGTTACTGCAATTGCTGCAACGAGAATGAAAAAGATAACGGCTTTCGCCTGCCCATAGGCCATCTCATTACTAGTAAAAGCCGTTTTTACAATATTCATCGCGACCATCTCAGTTGAATTATAAGGACCACCATTAGTTAGTGATAAGTTTTGGTCGTAAATTTTAAATGAAGTAGATAACGTCAAAAACATACTAATTGTAAAAGCCGGTGCTACTAGCGGAAAGGTAACACTGCGAAATTTTTGAAAGCTATTTGCCCCGTCCATTTCAGCTGCCTCAAGTAACTCACCAGGAATATTTTGCAAATAAGCAATATAAATGATCATAATGTATCCAGCCATTTGCCAGCAGGTCAAAATCACGAGTCCCCAAAAACCAGTAGTCGTTGTAGATAACCAACCCTTTAAACCTTCAACCGCCAGTAAATTTCCAATATCAGCAAAAACGCTTATAAAGATAAACTGCCAAATAAATCCTAATATTAAACCACCAATTAAGTTTGGCATAAAAAAGATCGTTCTTAAAAAATTGTTCGATTTGATTTTCCGTGTCACAAGTATAGCTAAGCCTAAACCTAAAAAGTTCAGTAAAAGTACGGATGCCACCGAAAATTTAATCGTAAACCATATAGAATCTAAAAAGCCTTTATCCTGTAATACCTTACTATAATTTTCAAATCCTAGAAAGCTTGTAGCCGTTAATCCATTCCAGTTTGTGAATGAATAGATAAATCCATAGATAAATGGAACAATGACAACAAGGACTAAACCTAATAGAACTGGTGTTAAAAATATCCAGAATGATAGATCCCGATTTCTCATTAAAAACCCTCCGTTATATTTCACACTAAAATCTTTTTAGAATTTATCGACTGAGATAAGTATCTCTATTTGTACCTAGTTCTTTTTGCAAAAAACAGCTAACAAAACAGAATTCGTTAGGAAGCCACTGAAAAAGTCCATCGAGGATGTGGCAATGGCTCCGCACGTTGCGCGCCCGCTATGAGAAACCCACTCATAGCGGGCTTTAAAACCAGGCAACGGCTACGCTCATTGCTTCGAGGGCACTGAAAAAGATAAAAATCAATCTTTTTCAGTGCCCTCTTCGTTAGCTGTTTTTCTATTTAAAAAGAGCTACTTTCTTATGCGTTCCCATTCGCTACGTGATTCAGTGACTACGTCTTCCCAAGTCATTTGTCCATCTAAATACTTTTGCATGTTTGCTCCGAGTACATCTCCCCATGGGCCAGTCGGATACCCCAAAAATACCCATCCAATCGTATTTCCTTCTGAAGCATATTCGTAAATTTTCTGAGAAAGAGGGTCTGCGATTTGTGATGTATCATACCCTTCGTATGCAGGAATAAATTTAAAATCATTTAAAACCGCTTCTTTACCTACTTCAGATGTATACATCCAGTCTAAGAAGTCTTTTGATGCTTGAATAACTTCTTCATCTTTGTTGTTATTCACTACCCAGTAATTCGGAATGCCTACAGGAAGACTGCCCTCAAATCCTTCTACAGGAATTGGTAAAATACCGATATTATTCTCAGCAAATTCTGGATCCATTTCATAAACTGAAGGATAAATCCAGTTTCCTTGTTGAATCATCGCAACACGTTCCAATGAGAAATACTGTTCTACTTGCTGTGAATAATCAAGACTCAATGATGGTTGGATTGAATAATCATTTTGAAGATCAAGCATTCTCTGCAATTCACTATCTTTTTCAAAACCAACTGTTTCAGCATCGAAAGTTTCTAAAACGTCATGATTGAATTCTGGTGCTAGATATACGTTGGCTAGATGACTACCAATAACCCATTTCTCGTTAGCAGCCAGCGCAAATACCGCTTCAATTCCTAATTCTTCTTTCTTGCTGTCTATTGTTTTAACAGCTTTTTCCAAATCATTATAAGATAGAATTTCATCTGGATTAATTCCAGCTTGCTCAAAGATTTTTTTATTATATATAAATCCATATCCTTCCTGGTTAAAAGGTAATCCATAAACGTTATCTTCATCACTCATTGCGGAAAGGCTTCCTTCAAGAGCAGCAGCTGCTGCAGCTGTATCTGATAAATCAGTTAAATATTCTTGGTAAACAGCAGCTTCAGATGGCCCTGAAAGACTAAAAATTTCCGGATCATCACCTGCAGAAAATTGTGACCTTAGTGAGCTGAAGTAGTCTGACCCTCCACCCACTGTAGTAATATTAATATTCACATCTGGATTTTCTTCTTCATACCTTTGCGCAAGACTTTCAAACTGATCTTTAAATTCCACTTTACCTTGGAAAATATTTATTGTTATTTGACTATCTGACTTAGCACCGGATTCTCCTTCATCAGATGAAGCGCATCCAGCTAATACAATACTAGATACAAGCAGTGCAGAAACTACCTTTGAAAAAATTTTTTTCATTTCATTTCACTCCTAATTTTTAATATCAAAATCAAAGGAAAATAATCACCTTTTTACTATCAACATTCCTTAAGGTAAATATTCACTTGATAATTTCCTTAATTAAACATTAAGTATGATATCGCTTTCATACCTGAATAAAAAACCAACCTCAAAAATAAAATAGTAATACAAATGAACTTTCATCAAAATATGCAGACAACAAGACACTCACCTATTTGCGGTATCGGTTCCTCAAGAAAGTAAAAAAATATTACATCCATATCTTTTTACTTTCTTGATTGTCTCCTCCTTTCTAACTTTATTTGTATTATACATCTCTATGGTATCGGTTTCAATAGTTTTCTACATTTATTGATAATTAAAATATAAGTAAGAGCTATCAAAGCTAGTCTCACTTATATTTTTCACTTATGTGGACTTTCGAATAACTAACTGTATTGGCAAATCAATCTTTTTAATCTGCACTTCTTGATTGTTTAACATCGCAATTAATCCCTCTACAGCTTTTTCCCCCATTTGATCGATAGGCTGACGTATTGTCGTTAGTGCAGGTTCAAGCAATTCAGCTATAGGTTGATCATCGAAACCAATAATAGCAATATCATCAGGAATTTTCAAACCATGCTTTTTCGCTTCAATCATAACTCCACCGGCAATTTCATCACTACCAGTAAAGATAGCCGTCGGACGGTCGTTCAGAGTTAAAATTTGATTCATAACCTGTTTCCCATCTTCAATGCTATGTTGATTTACAAAAATCCAATTAGGATTTATCGCAATTCCTGCTTCTTTTAATGCTTTTTGATAACCTTGATTGCGATCCTTATCTTTTCCATCCTCAGCAAACAATCCTCCTGTACAGTAACCTATTTTTTTATGACCTCTTTCAATTAAATGCTTAATACCAATGTAAGTCCCTTCAGATTGGTCCAAACGAACCATTGGTACTTTAGCATTATTGACATATTCATTACATAACATTATAGGACCGTACTTAGTATATTGCTCGATTGAATCCCATTCATTTTCAATCGAAGTCATAATAATTCCGTCTACTTGCTTGATCTTTAATAAATTTAAAAAATTTAATTCCTTTTCTTTGTTTTCGTCACTTTGAAATATGAGCACTTGATAATTGTTTTTATAAGCGACTTTTTCAATCGAATTGACTAAATATGAGAAAAACGGATTTACGATTCTAGGTACAATAACACCGATCGTACAAGTTAATTGGCCTCTAAGCCTTCTTGCAGAGGGATTCGGGGAATACCCTAGCTGTTCCATAGCCTTTTGAACAAGTACTTTGTTCTCTTTTGAGACATACGGATGATTATTTAATACACGTGAAACAGTTGTTTTCGACAACCCTGCTAATTTTGCTACATCTGTTATTGTTGGCACTGCTCATCACTCCATAGTCAAACAACATATATGAAACCAGTTTCATATATATCTTACTTAAGAAGATGGGAAATTGCAACACAGTACAAACCCAATTTAATGAGCTACATCAAATTAAGTTGAAATGAAAATACCGTGATTACATACAGAAGAATAGCCAGACATATAAATATGAAGATTAGAGTGTGTTTACAAGAATAAACAAAAGGATGTGTCCACATGAGAATTTATGTCGCTAAAAATGGTGATAGCCTTTTAAAAATATCTGAAACGCACAAGATTGAACTTAACAAACTACTCATATTTAATCCTCACATTTCAAGTCCCATGATGAATATAACTGGTTATAAAGTGTATCTTCCTTCCCCACCTACTCCGGATACACTCGAGACACCTATTGCCGAATGTCCCTTGCCTTCCCCTTCAGACCTTCTCTCCTCTTGGATTCCACTTACATCTTTAGAACAAATGGCTGAAACGGATTACGATGTACTCATTATCGGTTCTGGTGCAGGAGGAGGAGCTGTCCTTCGGAGATTAGCTGAACAGTGGAGAAATAGCGAAAAAAAGGTTGGGATGATTGAAGCAGGAAGCCTCTTGCTTCCGACTCATGTACGGAATATCCCTACGATTAACGATACACGCTTCAGTCAATATTTTCATACCATATCCAAATGGACCGGTAAATATCTTCCTGATTTCCCAGGTGCTCGACAGCTATTTGCCTTAGGAGGAAGAACGTTATTTTGGGGAATGTCTGCTCCTAGAATGGATGATTCTGAATTTTCCGATTGGCCTATCCCCTTGAAAGAAATGAAGTATTACTATAACATCGCCGAAAAAGTGATGAGAGTATCCACTGCATATATGGAGGGCTCTTCGATTCAAGAAATCCTATTAAAACGCCTTCATGAAAATGGTTTCCCCGAAGCAAGAGATGTTCCTACGCCAGCCGATCTTGAAGTTACAAAATATGGGCAAATTCATTCAGACGTATTTTGGAGTTCTATCTCCGCGCTCGCTTATGCTCTAAATCGCATGCCTTTTGATCTAGCTGTAAACGCCCGTGCGGTAAAAGTGATGGTCGAACAAAATCAAGTAGTCGGTGTAAAGGTGATGTCTCCTACTAAAAGAACTTATGTTCTTAAAGCCCAAACGATTGTATTATCAGGAAGTACATTTGAAACTCCTCGTCTTTTGCTCCATTCAGGAATAAAAGGCAGAGCAGTCGGCCATTATTTAACGAATCATTCATTTCTCTTAGCTACGGCAAAAGTAAGCCGACAAGAATTTCCAGAGGTTCTGGGTACACTTAGCATTTTTATTCCACAAACAAAAAAACGTCTCTATCAAATTCAAATGGGTGGTCCTGGAGGCGACGATCAATGGTATCTGTGGTATCCACAGTATGAAGAGAAGCCCTTGCTAGATGAAATATTAATCGGGATCAGCGCATTCGGTAAAGTTGAGTCTCGTTTTGAAAACTATGTCACACTAGACCCATATAAACAGGATGCGTATGGAGTACCTAAAATAAACGTCAACTTTTCCTATAGTCAACAAGATACAGAGATTATTCACCAAATGGCTGATGCTTTAAATCAAGTTTCTTCTGCAATGAAAGCTCCCTTAATTGTACCAAATAGCCAGCAAGCTATTTGTCTAATGCCTCCTGGGAGTGATTATCATGAAGTAGGAACATGCAGAATGGGCGATGATCCACACACTTCTGTTACGAATCGGTATGGTCAAGTTCATGGTGTAGCAGGGCTTTATGTTGCTGATAATAGTGTTTTTCCTTCTATGGGAGCAGCTAACCCTACACTAACAACAGTTGCTCTATCTATTAGAACGGCTGATTATATTGTGAATCAACAGAAGTAAAATAGGTAAAGAGGTTGTTCAAAAAGGTCGGTTTTTATCCTTTTTGAGCAA
Organism: Halalkalibacter lacteus; assembly: GCF_036663595.1. Taxonomy (NCBI): domain Bacteria; kingdom Bacillati; phylum Bacillota; class Bacilli; order Caryophanales; family Bacillaceae; genus Halalkalibacter; species Halalkalibacter lacteus. The sequence goes on along the minus strand of NZ_JAWRVL010000017.1, from coordinate 48,082 downwards.
CCTCAAATAAGAAAAAGAGAACATACAGTCGTTCAGCTGGTTCTCCCTTTCTGTTCCAGACATTGATAGTCTCGACCTCCTCTGGATATGATTCAAAGTAATTCTTAAGCTTTAAGTTACTAAAGCCAGATTTTTTGACCATAAGAAAGAAATAATTGCGAATCCTTACTTGAATATTCTTTTCTGGAAATCTAACCTCTGCTTTGCATTACCTTTAATAATAATATCAACTCCTGTGTCAACATTTTTCCAGACATTCTCTCCCTTTATCACTTTCAGTGCGCTTTCAACGCTTAAATATCCCATATCATAAGGGTTCTGCGCTACTGTTCCAGGTAACGCTCCCTCCTCTATCAAATCAATCATTTCGTTAATTCCATCTGCCCCTATAACTGGGATAGTAAGACCATATTCCTCAATCACCTCATAAGCAGCTAATGCCTTAATATCCGTCTCGGCAAAAACACCTTTAACATCAGGATGATCTTGCAAAACCGTTTCCATTACTTCTTTTATCTGTTCTGTTTCATTTGGTAAATCGAATTTTTCTGTCGCTATTTTGACTCCTGCTGCCTGTAAACTATGTTTAGCCCCTTTGATTCGATCACCTGAAATTGGATGGTTGATATCTCCTGCAATCAGGGCCACTTTACTTCCTGGCTGAAGTTGCGAAGCTAATAACATCCCACCCATTCTACCTAAATCGAAATTATCCGTCCCAATATAAGAGGTTTTATTTTCCCAAGGGGCATCTGTATCTATTAGCAATACAGGGATATCCTTTTCGTAAAACTCCTTTAAAAAAGGAATAATAGAAGAGTCGTTCGGAGAGACAATTAATGCATCAGGATTTTCTTTAAGGACTTTTTTTAGCAGATACTCTTGTCCATCTTCTTCTGATTCATAACTGGGCGCCATTACTTTACCATCTATACCAAAATCACGAAACCCCTTCTCAGCTCCAGCTTTAACAATTTTCCAATATTGTGTATCTAAGTCTTTTAACACAACAACTATTGTAGGTTTTTCGTTTATAAATAGTTTAGAGATAAAAACAGTTAAGATGGCAGAAAAAGCTAAAAGTATAAGAAGAAAGATTATTCTTTTTTTTACCATTTAGTCCTCCCTTTTTCATCTTCTAAATCAACATGATATTTAGCTACTCAAACAGCTAGGCTATGTTCCTCTTTGAATTTAGAGATAGCTAATCCAACTCTTACCTTTTGAATACATTATGATAAATGTCTATCATAGTACTCTTTTTCATATTCTGCAACGCTAAACAACTTAAATAACTATTAAATAGTTACTTAATTGCTTCTCTTTCTAAATCATACTTAATGATACTTTATTCAACCGAATGATCAAAAAAAATTGATGAGTCTTGATTCACGTTGTGGAAACACTCTTGCGGATAAGGCTAATTCCCCATAGTTAATGAAAATTTTATCCATGCTCTTATCTGCAAATACTCTCACATTCATTTCATCAGCGGGATCCATTCCATATTTACATTCCCTCCGAAAACCATTTTAAATGCTAAAAACGAGTTGACATAAGCAACTCGTTCTTAGCGAATATTCATTCGAGTTAGTAGCTAACTAACTCGCACGGTCTAGTTTCTGCTCTTGGTCTTCTACCATAACTTCTTTTGGTACTGCAAATAAGTAGGTGATAATAAATGCAGCAACAAATATAATTACGGAAACTACAAGATAAGCGAGAAGCTGACTCCACTCATAAATGTACATTAAAGGAGAAAGAATCACAGCTAACCCATATGAATTTGCTTGAATATTTAATAAGGATATAATCGCACCTCCAACAGCCGAACAAGCAATCATGACATAAAGCGGTTTCACACTATACCTCATAACGACACCAAACAAGGCCGGTTCACTAACACCTAGTATTTGTGTAAGAGTTGCACTTGTCCCTGTAACTTTTACCGTGCTTTTTTTCGCTTTTATCGTAATCGCTAAACACGTTGCAGCATTCGCAAATCCGTACATCGCACATAGAGCAATTAGAGGGTTAAACCCTGTATTTGCCAATAACGTTGTTTCAATCATGATAAATAAATGATGCATTCCTGTCATCACGGCTAACGGATAAATAAAGCCAATTAACAGTCCTCCAAAACCAAGAGGAGTATCAATAAGTTGAGTAACAACCGTTACCAATCCCATTTCTACAAAATGCAATAAAGGTCCTAAAATAAGTAAACCTGTAATCATCATTGATAATAAAACAAAGAACGGAGTAAAGATTAAATCTAATGCATTCGGCATCACAGCCCGTAACTTTTTCTCTAGTTTTGCCCCAAGGAATCCAACAACTAGCGCTGTTAACACACTACCTTGGTAACCAACAATCGGAATAAAACCGAAAGCCATAATTGGTTCTACTCCACTATTGATATCTGCCACCGCATACGCATTAGGAAGGGCAGGAGAAACCAACATTAATCCAAGTACAAAACCAATTATAGGCATACCGCCAAAATTCCTAAATGCAGACCAACATATTAAGGCTGGTAGAAATGCAAAAGCTGTGTCTGTCAAAACGGATATAAGTGTCTGTAGATATTCAGGAATATCAGCAATGCTCATGCCGATTAAGCCTAAGAACGCATCACTGAACAAAACACCCTTCAAACCAAGGAATAAACCTGTTGCCGCAATGATTGGGATAATAGGAATAAAGATATCGGCTAACGTGCGTACAGCTTTTCTGATTCCCTTTTCCTTATTACTAGATGAGGATTCCTTTTTCGCTTGCTCATCCTCTTGATCCGGTTGCCCCCCTCTTAAAGCGGTGTAGACTTTATTGACCGTTCCTGTACCTAAAATGACCTGATATTGACCAGCATTAAAGAATACGCCTTTGACTTCATCAATCTTTTCTATTGCCTCATCGTCAACCTTTTCGCGATCTTTAATAGAGAATCGCAGTCTTGTTGCACAATGAACATACGATTCAATATTATCCTCACCAATGACATTAATAATTTCTTTTCCTATACGTTCATATTTATTTTCACTCATGATCGCTCGCCTCTTTCTTTAGGAGAACTAGTGCTTGATATGGATTTAAAGTACATTCTCTCTCAGAAAACGTTTCTTTTTCTTTGTAGTTATCTAATAGAACATCATATTTAAGGTTATCTAATGTAACTTTTTGAATCTCAGATGAAAAATTGAAATAGCAAACAACTTCTTCATTATTCCATTTACGTTTATACGCAACAATCGTTTGATGCTCGTCTAGAATAGGCTCAATTTCTCCATAAGTTAAGCAATCACTTGCCTCACTCGATTGTCTAACTTGAATAATTTTTTTATAAAATTGTAGGATGGAATCTGGATCTTGCTCTTGTTGCTCTACATTGACCGTTGTGTAATTCTCGTTCATTCCTAACCAAGGTTTAACTTCTGAGAAACCACCATAGTCGTTGGCATTCCAATGAAATGGCGTTCTTGAATTATCACGGCTTCGTAAGTTTATAAAGTGTAATGCTTCTTCTGCGCTAAAGCCTTCTTTCATGGAACGATAGTACTGATCGATACTTGAAATATCATCAAATTCCTCAATACTTTTGCGTTTAAAATTAGTCATTCCAATTTCTTGGCCTTGATAGATAAAAGGCGTTCCTCGAAGATAAAAAAACATTGCTCCTAGCATAGTCGCAGAATAGAAATTTCGATTCTCTTCTTCTTTTATATACTTGCTTATTGAGCGATTCTGATCATGATTCTCTAAAAAGTTTGCTCCCCAGCCAACTTTTTGAATTTCCGTTTGACTAGTGAAGATTAATTTCTTTAAATCTAGTACATTCCAATCAATTCTCCTAAACCACTCACTACCAGAAGCTACATCAAGGTCTGCATATCTAAAATCAAAAATCATTGAAAAATAGCCATTGTCACCAATGTAATCACCGTACTGCTCATAAGGTACTCCAGGAGCTTCACCAATTGTCACACAATCATATTTAGAAAATGTTTCATCTTGTAATTCATGTAAGAAATCTTCAATACCCGCTTGATTCCGAGCCTTCTTTGTACACTTTACAAGTCCATCTACTCCATCAGCAGGGAGGTTATCATAGTTTTGATCTTTCTTTATAAACGTGATTGCATCCACTCTAAACCCAGCAATGCCTTTATCTAACCAGTAATTCACCATTTCATATAAATCTTCACGAACTTGCTTGTTTTCCCAATTTAAGTCAGGCTGTTTAATATCAAAAGAATGAAAGTAGTACTGATCTGTATTTTTCAAAGGCTCCCAAACACTACCGCCGAAAACAGAGCGCCAATTAGTAGGTGGTTGGCCGTTTTTACCAGATTTCAAAATGTAATAGTCTCTATATTGACTAGTCTCTGGGTTCGCAAGTAAATCTTGGAACCATGGATGTTCATCCGATGTATGGTTAATGACAAGATCAAGGACAATCTTAATTCCTTTTTCTTTTGCCTTATCAATTAACTCATCTAGATCTTTCATTTCTCCGAACTCTGGGTTTAATTGATAATAATCTGAGATATCATACCCATTATCAGCCATTGGAGATTGATAAATTGGACATATCCAAACCATTGTAATTCCCAAAGACTGTAAGTAATCTAATTTTTGTGTAATTCCTTTTATATCGCCAATCCCATCATTATTCGAGTCATAGAAACTTTTAGGATAGATTTGATAAATAACTTCTTTTTGCCACCATTTTTTCATCATATTATTCCCTCCAATAGTGTCTCCATCTTAGATGATCAAGTGCTGTACTCATGGAACCGATTCCGTATTTACTAAAAAAACATGTATGGTTTACACTTCACCATTAATGTATTTCAGGCCGTAAAACATCTACAATACATGTGGTATCGGTTCCTGAAGAAGATAAAAAATAACTCTAAGTCAAATAAATAATTCTTTTGCATAATATAGAGCAGTTCCGTATTATCGCAAGAAATTACATGTAGCTTCACTTTAATATATTCAGCCTGTAAAACATCTACAGTACACATGGTATCGGTTCCCCAAAAGATAAAAAGAAATCTAAATTATACAAATAGTTCTTTTGCATAATATAGAACCGGTTCTGTATTTGTATTGTACTTTCCACTATTATATCTTGTCAACACTTTCTCGTTTTAAAATCTCAAAGTCTATGATTGTACACACTTCGATATCCTGGTTATTAATTAAATTATGTATTTTTCGAGCGGCCATTCGCCCTGCCGTCTTATAGTGAAATTTGACTGTGGTTAACCCTGGATATGTGTACTCTGAAATGCTATACCCTCCAAAACCTGTAATGGATAAATCTTCAGGTATTCTTAGTCCTTTACGACGGGCTGCTTTCATTACGCCAAGCGCCATATTATCCGTTGAACACACAATAATAGATGGATTATAGTCATCAATAATATCCTCGGCCATTTCACTGGCATCATCACTATTAAATGTTGTTTGGTAAAATTGAATGCTACTATACTCTCCTTCCGTTACAGCTTTTTTAAAACCTTCTTTTCTATTAAGACCAACTGCGATATCCTTCTCTGTCACCCCTAAAAAAGCAATTCTTTTGTGCCCTTTTGAAACCACATACTTTCCTAATTCATACGCTCCCTGCTCATCATTATGAATTAAGCAATAGACATCCGTATGTTTTTGGCCAACGATTAATACAGGAATGTTGATTTTTTTAAATACCTCTAAATGAGCATCTGTAATCTCTGTCGCCAATAATATTAACCCTGCAACTTTTTGATGAGCTAGGCTATATATGTTTTCTATTTCTCTCTCGACACTTAAGCTTGAATTGGCGACAACCATCTTTAAGTTTAACTCTCTTAGTTGATCATCAATTCCTATCATAGTCCTTGAAGCTGAGTATGAATCAAGCCGCGGAACAACTACTCCGATTAAATTTGTCACTCTCGCTTTAAGACTTTGCGCAAAAGAATTTGGCACATAATCTGTCTTTTCAATGATCTTCTCTATTTTTTGTTTAGTAGCCTGACTCACGTATCCACCATTTAAATACCGTGAAACAGTACTTTTTGCGACTCCTGCCATTTTTGCAATATCTGCTATAGTAACCATGTATGTTCTCCTAAAATGAAAGTAAGTTTATTATATTATAACAGGAAATAAAAAAACTCTTAGCCATTATTATGAATTGACTATAATTTTTTATTATCTCATGCACAAATTCATTATATAATTCACTAATAACACCCCTAGATACAATCGTAATCTTTAACGTGTACTTACTTTTATCTGTATTTTCTTTAAATACTACTTCCGCACTAGTAAGTCTTCAGCTATAAATGCTCTAAATTTACTTTTGATAACAATTTGAAATAACTTATTGTGCCGATCTAACTTGCCATCAAAATGCTTGAAGCTACTTCACTTTTTAGTTCCTAGATTATCAAATGTTTTATCTAAAACATTCAACAGAAACTACAAACAGTTTACCTGATAGTATAATATAATCTGCCTTAGAATTTTTCTATTAAAAAAGGCAAGGATTTTTCCCCTTGCCTTTAATTATTTAAGTTGCTTATTAGCACTTTTTCTAAAAATAAACTGTTATAAACCTTCTGTTCACTGACAATTGGAATGTCTTCCTTTAAACGAAATAAAACAATTTATAAAAATCCTTATTCCCTGACTACCCCTTCGTAGCACCAGATGTTAGTCCTGAAATTAGATATCGTTGCAGGAACAAAAAGACAGTTGCGATAGGTATTGCAATTAGAACCGCCCCAGCAGCAAAACGAGTAAAGTTATTACCAAATTGTTCATTAATAAAATTAAATAAACCTAAGGCTAATGTATAATTTTCTGGACTTCGCAAAATGATACTTGGAAGAATAAAGTCCATAAATGGGGTCATAAAGTTAAAAAGAGCAACTACTGCTAAAATTGGTTTTGCTAATGGTAACATAATGGTAAAGAAAATCCTAAGATGCCCAGCTCCATCAATTTTCGCTGACTCATCTAATTCTTTAGGGATCGTGTCAAAATACCCTTTTACCAAGAAAACATTCATTGGAATTGCTCCACCTATATAAATCAAAATTAAACCAGTTAATGAATCTAGCAAGTTGACCATGTTTAAAAGAATGTATAAGGCAACCATCGCCATAAGTACTGGAAACATTTGTAATAGCAAGAAGGTGTATATACCATTCTTTCTTCCTATAAATTGATATCTTGAAAAAGCATATGCAATAAGAGAAACAATTACTACAGCGCTAATAGATGTAATTACTGCAACAATTAATGTATTTTTGTACCAAAGTAAATAGTCACTAGCGGGATTAAAAAAGAGCCACTGATAATGAACAAATGAAAAGTTTTCAGGAATCATAGAAGACCCGTATAAGCTTGTTCCTGGATTTAACGATAGACCGATTGTCCACATTAATGGATATAATATTACTACAAAGACGATCCCAATAAATGCATAAATTCCTGCTACTTGTAAATTGCTTTTGGTTTTTCTAGACATTTACATTTCCTCCTTGAAGGAACGCGTGCGTCGGAATTGATAAAATGCAAATGTAGCAATAACCAACCCGATAATGATTGAAATTGCAGCGGCCATATTGTAATTTTGAGTTTCAAAGGTTAAATTATAAACCCATGAAATCAAAATATCCGTACCACCAGCATTCTGTCCTCGCACAGCAGGTCCACCTTGATTAAAGAGATAAATTATATTAAAGTTATTAAAATTCCCCGCATACTGCATGATTAGTAATGGCGCTGTTGCAAACATTACATGAGGAAATGTTATGGTTCTAAATTTTTGCCAACTAGAAGCTCCATCCATATCCGCCGCTTCGTACCAATCCTTGGAAATACTTTGTAATATCCCCGTGAAGATAGCAAATACAAAAGGAAAACCTAACCAAACTTGTATACCTATAAGTGCCATTTTCGCCCAGAATGGATCCGTCATCCATGGAATAGCTTGGCCAAAAAGTGGTATTAGAATCTCACGATTGATTGCACCAAAGTCATTATTAAACAGTGCAGCGAAAATTAAAATAGTAACAAACCCTGGGACAGCCCATGGTAAAATCAATACAGTTCTTATAAATTTTTTAAACTTGATTCTTGGATCATTAACAAAAATTGCTAATATTAGAGCCAATGCAATTTGTAAGGTAGTAGCCACTAATGTCCAAATAATTGTCCAAGAGAGAACACTCAAAAATGTACTACGCCAAATTGGTACTGTCAGTAAAGAAGTAAAGTTATCAAACCCTACCCAATTCAATAAGTTTCTCGGTGGAGAATTATATAAGTTATAATCCGTAAAAGCTAAAAAGACCATGAATAGTAATGGAAATACAACAACAAATACTAATAAGAATAGTCCAGGACCTACAAGTAAATATGGAAAACTCTTATCCCAACCATCTTTAAAACCTTCTCTTAAACTATTAGGACGATAACCTTTCTGAAGTTGCACAGCATCTTTATACGCATCCATTAAATTTAATATATAAAAAGTCAATGCAAAACCTGTAATGATAAGTGAAATAATCCCTTGAGCGAGTAAGACACGCGAATCATCTAATCTAGGAACTTCACCAAGAGTAAAAAGGCCCCAATATCCTATATTTAAAAATTGATAAAAGGTCATTGTAAACGCGATAAATAACAGAAAAAAGATTGTTCCTTTCAAGAAACGACGGTTATACATTTGCCCTAATCCAGGAATGATTGATAACGTAGTTGCTACCGTTGGATTATGTTTTTCCTTATTCATATACTTACACCTGCCTTTGGCAATCTAAAGTGAAAGAATGCTTAATGCATTCTTTCACCGTACTCTCTAAAAAATTAGTTACTTCCATCTAAAAGTGAGATTTGTTCTTTTATGTTAGCTACAGCTTCTTCTAATACTTCCTTTGGATCTTCCCCTTGAGAAATGAACACTAATGCGTCACCCATTGGGTCCCAAACTTGGGCCATTTCAGGTATATTAGGCATTGGGACAGCATATTGTATCTGTTCTTGAATTCCTTGATATAGCTCATCGTCTACTGTTACATCCCCCCGTGCCGGAATGCGTTTAAGTTCATCGAACAGAAACTTAGAGTTTTCAGGATTGGACATAAATAATGCAAAATCTGTCGCCCAATATTTGTTTTCGCTATATTCTGAGATAGCCATTCCTTTTACTCCTAAAAACGATTGTAATTGATTGCCGTTAAATGTTGGGAGTGGGGCAATTGCTAAGTTATCACCTAAACCAGAACTAAAATCAGGGATTCCCCAAGGACCTGAAATAATAGCTCCTACTTTACCATCACGGAATAATCCATTCATAACATCGTAAGTAACACTTTTGGGAATATAATTACTTTCATGCCAAGAACGAATTAAATTTGCTCCCTCTACTACTTCATCAGATGCTAATCCAATATCACTCGTATCAAATCCACCTTCTTCATTCTCTCCAAAAACATATCCACCTGCTGCAGTTAAAAAAGGGAACATTGGATAAAAATCTGATGTGACATTTAAAAATCCATACTCATCTTTCTCAGTATTAGTTAAACTTGCTGCAATATTTGTAATATCTTCTATTGTCTTAGGAGCATCAGGGACAAGTTCTTTATTATAGAACAAACCAATTGTTTCAACTGATGAGGGGATTCCTAATAATTTACCGTCGTACGTAAACGCTTCTAGTGCAGACTCTTCATAACCGCTTCGTTGTTCTTCTGTTAATGTCAATTCCGATGCTACACCTTGTAAATATGAATCACCTATGCGGTCATGTGTTTCGTAATATAAATCAGGTCCTTTCCCTGCAGGTGCATCTAGGGATAGGTCCGCATTTTGAGCATCTATCACGTTCACCTTAATGCCTGTTTCTTCTGTATATCTATCTCCGATAACTTGAAATGTAGATATAACATCATCCCATGCCCAAAAAGTCAGTTCTTCTGGCTTGTCTGGAGCTTCGCCATTACTTGTTTCCTGTTCGATCTCCGTTGTGTCACGTTGCGGTCCGCAAGCTGTCAAAATTATTGATAGTACTAACATCACTACAAAACCATATGTTATTAATTTGGTCTTTAACATTTTATTTCCCCCTAAGTTGTTTTAAATTAGTGAGTACACACAAGCTTCATAAGGTCTAAACTTTAATTCTTTTGATAAACTACCTTTTTGCTTTTTATAATTTTTTAAAATAAGTGAAGACTCATCGTATTTTAGGTCATCTGGTAGCTCAACCGTAATTACCTTTTCGGTCATATTACAGATAATCAATGCCTTTTTGTCGTCTAAAATACGTAAATAAGCGAATATTTCAGGGTGATCAGGTAGTAATAACTGATAAGACCCGTAAACAAAAACTTCATTATCTTTTCTTAGTTTTATAAGATCTTTATAGAAATTTAAAATCGAATCCTCATCTTCCAATTGGTCTGCGACATTAATAGAAATATAATTTGGATTCATCTTTAACCATGTATTGCTCGTGGTAGAGAAACCAGAGTTTTTGTCCGCATTCCATTGCATTGGTGTCCGGGAATTATCTCGACATTGAGCCCAAATTATTTTCATTAAATCTTCGTGAGATTCACCTAGTTCACGTTTTTTATGATAAAAATTTAGCATTCCTACATCATTGTAATCTTCGATGCTCTTAAACTGGACATTTGTCATTCCAATTTCTTGTCCTTGATAGATAAAAGGAGTACCTTGCATTAAGAAGTAAGTTGTTGCAAGCATCTTTGCGCTTTCTTTCCAATAGCGTTCATCATCACCCCAGCATGAAACACTTCTAGGCAAATCATGATTTTCTAAAAATAAAGCATTCCATCCCTTTCCCTCTAGTCCAACTTGCCATTTACTTAATGCTTTTTTTAAGCCTAATAAATCTTTTGTATTTTCTTTCCCCTTATCCCATAACGCTACATGGTCAAACTGAAAGATCATATTAAAATAACCATTATCTTCTCCTACCCAAGAATCTGCATCTTTGACAGTTACACCACCAGCTTCACCAACAGTCATTACATCATAGTTTTTGACTGTCTTTTCTGAGAACTCACTTAAAAATTTCTCGATCCCTTTCACATTGGTGGTATATTTTGCAGCAGGTACAAAATCTAGCTTTTTTGGATTAGGCAAATCAGGGAATCCATGCTCTCTTTTAATATGTGAAATAGCATCAATACGGAAACCATCTATCCCCATATCCAGCCACCAATTCACTGTATCGTACAATGTCTGACGCACTTCTGGATTCTCCCAATTTAAATCAGGTTGTCGTTTAGAAAATAAGTGCATAAAGTATTCGTTAGTCTGTTTATCATATTCCCAAATCGAACCACTAAAAATTGACTCCCAGTTGTTAGGCGGTTTCCCATCTTCTCTCCCTTTTCGCCAAATATACCAATCACGTTTCGGGTTCTCTTTAGAAGATCGGGACTCAATAAACCAATCATGTTCATCACTAGTATGGTTTATTACTAAATCAATAATTAATTTCATATCGCGATCATGAACTTCTTCTAGCAATTGGTTAAAATCTTTCATCGTACCAAATTCATCCATAATATCTTGATAATCAGATATATCGTAACCATTATCATCGTTAGGCGACTTATACATTGGGCATATCCATATCACATCTACACCTAAACTTTTAATATAATCAAGTTTTTGAATCATTCCTTGCAGATCACCAATTCCGTCTCCATTACTATCTTTAAAACTTCTTGGATAGACCTGATAAGCTACACTTTCTTTCCACCATTTTTTCTGCATAAATATTACACTCCTGATTTTAAATAGTTTCATCTTCAGTTACAGGGATTAACTAAGTAATTAAGTTTTTAACCCTTTAAATTAAATTTGTTTTAGTTTTACGTAACCGGTTACGTAAAACTAAAAAAATAAAATTAACCCAATACACTAAAACCCTAACTCTCTTTATACTTTGAGTCAGTAAATGTTACGTAACCGGTTACGTATTTCTGAAAGAAAGACTATTGCGAGCGTACACTCTGTCTCTCAATAATTTGATGATCAAGGATGCAATTACTTACTTCTGTGTCCGAATTAATCATTTTAAACATCAGATTTGCAGCTTTTTCTGCCATTTCATTATGAGATAGAGAAACGGATGTCAGCGGTGGAGACATAAACTTACATAAACTTATATCGTCCATGCCAATAACGGATAATTTTTCAGGAACTTTAATACCTAAATTATAAGCTGCAGATAAGACACCCATACCAATTTCATCATTCTCTGTAAAAATAGCTGTAAGATCGGGTACTCGATTTAACAAATGTTTGAGGCCAGTTACTCCATCATCGATAGAAAACTTCCCATACTCAATATAACTTTCATTAAAAGGTATGTTGTAGTCAAAAAGAGCGCTTTTGAAACCCTCTACTCTGGGAATAAGGTTACCGGCAATCAATTCTTCTTTATTTCCACTAATCATCCCAATATCCTTATGACCTTTTTGTATTAAATACTTGGTCCCTGTGTACGCAGCTTCGTAGTCATTTGCTGTAATGTAAGGGACGGGAAATTCTGAATAAGCAGACAACAGAACAACTGGAACTCTCATCTTTACGATATAATCATAATACTCTTTTTTCAGTACTGTACTAGCTAAAATAAGACCATCGATTCGTTTTTCATGTAATAGTTGCAGATATTTCATAGTTTTGACACCATGCGACTCTGTGTGACATACGATAACGCTCGATCCTATCTTGTGTGCGACTGACTCAATTCCATTCAAAAATTCAGTAATTAAAGAACTTGTTAAGTTAGGGACTAATACACCAATAGTATCTGTTCTTTTATTAGTCAATCCTCTTGCTATCCCACTAGGATAGTAATCTAATTCTTGAATAATATTAAGTACTTTTCTTTTTGTCTTTTCTGAATAACCACCTTGGTCGTTCAATATCCTAGAAACTGTTGCTGTTGATACATTTGCTTTTTTGGCTACATCTTTGATTGTGTAGGTCATAATTATATCCTTCTTCCTAATTACGTAACCGGTTACGTTTATATTAACATAGAAGGTAAAGCCTTTCAATCTAAAATTTTTAAAAATTATTTTATCTATCCCCTCCATTTTAGTTTAAGTAAACATCTTCACTATCTAAACAATGAAAAGTTATAATTTTATTGAAACTATTACTTAAAGTGATATAATAAATAAAAAGATGACCCAAAGTCATTGACAAAATTAGACATTTTATATTATTAATAGAGGAAGGCAGCTGAGTAATTGTGCGAACATTTGGAAAACTCCTAAAAGAGGAACGTAAGAAGCGTAACCTCACTCAAGCTAAACTTGGAGAATTGTTGGGGGTCACTCAAGCTTCTATTGCATCTTATGAGCGTGATGAAAAAATTCCTCGTCCCAATCGCCTCAAAGAAATCTCATCGTTGTTTAACCTCTCACCAAATGCGCTTTTAGGCCACCATTCTTCAGCTCCAGAAATCAAAAAGATTCATGGGGTGATACGCGTGCCAGTCATTGGAAAAATTACAATCGATGATCCGATCGATTCAGAAGAGAACATTATTGAATACACCTATATTCCCGATGACGGCAAATATCGAGAAGGTGAAGTATTCATTCTAGAAGTCCAAGGTGATTCTATGGAAGGAAGAAGTCGAATTTGCAAAGGCGACCGCGTACTCGTTCAACGACAAGATGATGTGGAGTCCGGAGAAATTGCTGTTGTTGCTATTAAAGGAGAAGATGCAAGCCTAAGACGTGTCAGAAAAACAGAAACTGGAGATGTGTTTCTATATCCTGATAACGCCAAGTACGAACCTCTTTTGATTAAGGATAATAATGCCAAGATTTACGGAAAAGTTGTACAGGTTATTTTTGAACCACTATAAAATAACCTTGCTCTTTCTGTACTTGAAAGGAGGTGAGAAAAATAGCTACTTTTAAAAAGTACTCAGTAAAAAGCAATTCAAAGGGTTATAAGTGGATGTATCAGGTTGATTTAGGAATAGATCCAGCAACAGGTAAGAGACTACAAAAGTTAAAAAGAGGATTTGATACGAAAAAGGATGCGGAAGCCGACTGCGCGAAGTTGATCAACCAATTTAGTCGGGGCGCAATCGCTCCACCTAAAAAACTACTTTTACATGAGTTAATTGATAAGTGGATCTTAAGTAAAAAGAAGATACGTGATGTGACATTAACCAAATACCAACGACTACTAAAAAATCACATAGTTCCAGCTCTTGGGTATATTCAAGTTTCAAAGCTAACAGATGAACATTTAAACATCTTCTACGAACAACTAAAAACAGAAAAAGGTCTCTCTAGTACAACCATCAATGATGTTCATAAACTTTGTAAACAAATCCTTTCTTATGCAGTAAAAAAGAAATTTATCGTTGAGAATGTTGCTTCTATCGTAGAAGCACCTAGACTAAACAAAAAACAAATTCAGATATGGACATACGATGAATGTAGAAAGTTCCTTGATCACGTGAAAGAGCATCGGGAATATGTCGCTTTCCTCCTTGCTTTAACAACTGGTATGCGACAAAGTGAGATCTTAGCATTAACCTGGAAACATGTTTACTTTGAAAGAAACACAATTTCAGTCGACCAAACACTTGAGCGTGGAACAAGCGCACTCGACCCTAAAGTTAAATCAAAAAACAGTCAACATAGCATTCGTATTGATCATGAAACGATGCAAGAGTTAATCAAGCAAAAACGACGGATCACTAAAGAAAAAATGTTTTTAGGTGAAGAGTATAACGACTTTGACTTAGTTATTCCTACGTCAAAAGGGACACCTATTAACCAAAGAAACATCCTTCGAACATTTTACCGATATATGAAAAAAGCCGGAGTTAGACAAATTGATTTTCATGATATGCGTCATACACACGCATCCATGTTGCTTCAAAATGGAGCAAACCCGAAAGCTGTTTCTGAGAGACTTGGACATGATGTTCGAACACTCATGGAAACGTACGCTCACATCATGCCAAATATTCAAGAAGAAATTGCAGCAGACTTTGGCTCTACCTTCTATCAGAAAAAACCACACAAAAAACGAAACGCAAAATAATGTGATCAAATTGTGATCAAAACCCTCTTCTTTCAGTTTCCAACAACTAAAAACACGCCTCTCAAAACCTGAGAAGGCGCGTTATGACTAGCTTTTTAGGAAATGACCCGTACTGGGTTCGAACCAGTGACCTCCACCCTGTCAAGGTGGCGCTCTCCCAGCTGAGCTAACGGATCATGTTGTTAATAGTGTAGCGACATTTATTAATATACACGATGTATCTTTAACTGTCAATACAATTTCATCCAAAAAGAATAGTAATACATGCATTAAAAACAAATTCTCTCTTTTATAGTTTGCAACATTACTTAGCATAGATTTAGAAAAAAAGAGATATTTTCTGATCATATATTAAGGACATCAATGATAGCTCCTCCCTTCTCAATTTGAATCTTATCTATCAGTTCATAAATATAACTAAAGGGCATATTGATTATTCCAAATATGTATTTTCGTTATGACACTTGTTGTCTATATAATAAAGGTAGATAAAGAACGATCTAAAACGAGGAGGGAATATGATGACAAATTTCAGAACAATAGGTAATCTTCAAGTCAATCCAAATTTTTATGAATTCATTCTTTCCGAAGCTCTTCCAGGTAGCGGACTTACCGCCGAACAATTTTGGGCTGATTTTGAATCTCTAGTTCATGACTTAATCCCCGAAAATAAAGCACTATTATCGAAGCGAGAAGAACTACAAAAGGAAATAAGTAATTGGCATCAAGCAAATAAAAAAAACTTTGACTTTGGTAACTATAAGTTATTCTTGAAAGAGATTGGCTATCTTGAACCAGAAGTAGAAGAGTTTGAAATAACAACTCAAAGAGTAGACCATGAAATTACATCTCAAGCTGGTCCTCAGTTAGTCGTGCCAGTAAACAATGCTCGCTATGCTATTAATGCGGCCAATGCGCGTTGGGGCAGTTTATATGACGCTCTGTACGGAACGGATGCGATTAGTGAAGAAGGCGGAGCCCATCGGGGAGCAACATACAATGAGGTACGCGGACAGAAAGTTATTGAATATGCAAAGGAGTTTCTAGATCAAACGATCCGCCTAGAAAAGGGCTCACATAAAGAGGTTGAGAATTATACAATACATGATGGGCAGCTCACCGTTTCCCTTTCTACAGGAGAAACTACTAGCCTAGAAGATACTTCAAAGTTAGTCGGGTTTCAAGGGCCAGCTGATGCTCCATCTGCCATCTTATTTAAAAATAATGGCTTACATTTTGAAATTCAAATTGATTCTAGCCATCCAATTGGGCAAACGGATCTAGCCGGAGTAAAAGACGTCTTTATGGAAGCCGCCCTTACAACGATCATGGATTGTGAGGATTCCGTAGCCGCTGTAGATGCTAATGATAAAATTGAAGTGTATCGTAATTGGTTAGGGTTAATGAAAGGCAACTTAACGACTACTTTCATAAAAGGTACGAAGGCTATTACACGAAAGCTGAATGAAGATCGTGAATACATGTCACCTGCTAGTGAAGTATTTAAATTAAAAGGACGCTCCCTTATGTTCGTTCGAAATGTTGGACATTTAATGACAACTGACGCTGTACTCGACCAAACTCGAGAAGAAATTCCTGAGGGCATTTTAGATTGTGTCGTGACTAGCTTACTAGCTAAGCAAGAATTACTTGGCCGGGGCCAAATGAAAAATTCAGAAAAAGGATCTGTCTATATTGTTAAACCGAAAATGCATGGTTCAAAAGAGGTGGCATTTGTGAATCTACTCTTTACGCGCGTTGAAGATATGCTAGGTTTAGACCGAAACACGCTTAAAATTGGTGTGATGGATGAGGAACGACGTACTAGCTTGAACTTGAGAGCGTGTATTAGTCAAGTAAAAGAAAGAGTTGTCTTCATTAATACGGGCTTCTTAGACAGAACTGGTGATGAAATACATACGTCTATGGAAGTAGGTCCTATGGTTCGAAAAAATGAAATAAAATTGTCAACATGGCTACATGCTTATGAAACATCTAATGTAAACGTAGGTTTAGCTGCTGGCTTCAAGGGACGTGCTCAAATTGGTAAAGGAATGTGGGCTATGCCAGATTTGATGGCTGATATGTTACAGCAAAAGAGTGATCATTTAAAAGCAGGTGCAAACACGGCTTGGGTTCCTTCTCCCACTGCTGCTGTATTGCATGCATTGCATTATCATGAGATTGATCTACCGACTGTCCAAAACGAGTTAATGAAAAGCTCGAATGATTTAACAGATTCTATTTTGCAATTTCCAATTGCCGAAAATCCTGAATGGAGCTCTGAACACATTCAGCAAGAATTAGACAACAACGCTCAAGGAATTCTTGGGTATGTCGTTCGCTGGATTGATCAAGGGATCGGTTGCTCAAAAGTACCTGATATTAATAACGTAGCTTTAATGGAAGACCGAGCTACTCTTCGTATTTCCAGTCAGCATATGGCAAATTGGCTGCATCATGGTGTATGTACGAACGAGCAGGTGCTTGAAACTTTAAAACGGATGGCAAAAGTTGTTGATGAGCAAAATGTTTCGGACCCTAGCTATCGCCCAATGGCAACTGACTATGATCATTCAGTTGCATTCCAAGCTGCTATGGAACTAGTTTTTAAAGGCAAGGAACAGCCAAGTGGTTACACAGAACCAATCTTACATCGACGTCGCAAAGAAGCAAAAGCTATGATTCAAACACAAACCAACTAACGATCTATTGAACTAATAAACAATCCCCCTCAACTACAGAATCTCTATAGTAAGGGGGATTGTTAAGTTTGCAATTAATAGATCTATGATTGTTGTGAGACGTATATGATATAAAAAAACAAGATAGTTCAACCAAATAAATAATCATCTCTATCAAAAAGATGGTCTCTTATAGGTCATGCCAGTCTCTTCAGGTAAGAAAATTAGAACAAGTAAAAGAGTAGTCTGAGATAAGTTATTTAATGGCGCGCCTAGTAGGACTCGAACCTACAACGCAAGAACCGGAATCTTGAATGATATCCCTTTCACCATAGGCGCACAAATAACAAAGCGACATATTCTAATGTAACGTAAGAGAGAACAGATGTCAACCACCTTTCTCTCTTACAGTTGCTTACTATTTCGCTTCAGTAGCAGGTGTACCTTCTTCAAGCATTTGGTTAAAGCGTTCGCTAATATCCTCTTCCGTATAGCCAGCTTCGCCTAAACGTGAAGCGAGGTTCTTCGCCCATAACTGAAGACGTTGTGCCATTTTTGCATATTTCTTCGATTCAGAGCCCTTTGCAGAATTAGCACGTCCTTCTGCATTAGACATTACATTCTCAACAATAAATAGGCTTTTCCAAACCATTTCTTCATCTAATGAGTCTTGAACTTCACCTAATTCAGCAAGAACTTTACGATAATAGTCGCCAAATTCCTTAAAAGGAATTTCCTCTTCCATATTTAAATACACTTGAATTTGCTCATACAAAGCTTGCATTTGTTGCACACTCCTTATTTAACTTATAGTTTATTATACCATATATACCTTTCACGTCTAGATAATCAATTATTGTTCCTGAGCTTACCTGCAACATGAAAAGGGAAAAGATCAAAGGTTTTTACCTTCAAGCTTTTCCCATGAACTTAATCACCTATTCTTTGCAGTAATCATCAAATGCTTTCTCAAGCTTTTGTACAACTTGAATCGGTTCGTGCCCTTCAATTTCAAAACGTTCAACCATTGTTTTAATTTCGCCGTCTTTTAAAAGAGCAAATGAAGGTGACGATGGAGCATAACCTGTGAAGTACTCTCTCGCTCTTGCCGTAGCTTCCTTATCTTGACCTGCAAAAACAGTAACGAAGCGGTCTGGTTTTGTTTCGTAATTTTTCATGTACGCAGCTGCTGGACGAGCGATTCCTCCAGCACATCCACATACAGAGTTGATCATCACAAGGGTTGTTCCTTCTTTTTTCAATACTTCATCGACTTCTTCAGAAGTTTGTAATTGCTCATAACCTGCCTCAACCATTTCTTGTCGTGCAATGTTCACAACGTCATTCATATAAAAATTAAATTGCATTATCTCTCCACCTCTCAGGCATTCTTCTTTTTATTGTACCCTGTTTCCTTAAGAAATCCAATTAATATGCGTTGAAAAGTTAGTTCAAAAAGGTCAGGTCTTTGACCTTTTTTGAACTAACTCTAAGCGATGAATGGAGCCGATGCCGTACTTTAAACTTTCTAGGAGTGGGGTTCTCCTAGAAAGCGCGCAACGTGCAACTCCCCTCTTGTACATCCTCTATTTGCAGCAAAAAGCTTGTACATTATAAAAAAATAGTGACTGACTCCAAGATTCGTCCTACTAGTTCAAGTTAGAAGGATATCAATCGTTGGGGTCTGGTCATTTTTTCTTTATTCGTAACTAAAAAGTTTTCTTCGTGTCCCTATCCTCCTTCAACATTTCGACCGCTTCTCTAAAGCGTTGGGAATGCACAACCTCTCGCTCTCGTAAGAATTTTAACCCATCATTCAAATCAGGATCATCGGACATATTAATGATCCATTGATACGTTGCTCTCGCTTTCTCCTCAGCTGCAATATCTTCATATAAATCAGCAATTGGATCACTTTTCGCTTGAATATACGAAGCTGTCCATGGCACACCACTAGCATTTTGGTAAAACAGAGCTTCCCCATGGTTAACGTAGTGATCTCCGAGGCCAGCCTCTTTTAACATATCAGGTGTCGCATCTTTCGTTAATTTATAGATCATCGTTGCAATCATTTCTAAATGGGCAAACTCCTCCGTTCCGATATCGGTTAACAAACCAATCACTTTATCAGGTATCGTATAGCGTTGATTTAAATAGCGCAGAGCAGCTGCAAGCTCTCCGTCCGCACCACCGTATTGTTCTATCAAGTATTTAGCTAGCGTCGGATTACACGTACTTACTTTCACTGGATATTGAAGTTTTTTTTCATAAATCCACATATTAATCAATCCCCCCACTCTCTCACTTACAATTGCCAAGGCCACGGTGACTCATTCCAATTCCATGGATATCCACTATAACTGTTCCCATACTGCTGCAACGGACCGTAATATTGCTCAACTTGTTGTCTTAATTGGTGACGATATTGAGCTGTTTCATTAAATTGTTGAATAGCATTTGTATCATTTGGATGTGTATCTAGATAAAGGGTTAATTCAACCAATACAAAATCAACTGCCTGAAGTTGCTCCATCAATGGATAAAACTCTTTCGGAAGTTGTTTCTGACTCATTACCATCACTCCCTTCCGGACTTATACGGGTTTTCATATGGGGAATACAAAGCAGGCCACAATGTTCCACAGAATAAAGCTTCACGCGGTTGAAACTGCGGCAATCCATAGGGTTGATACCCGAGGTACAGATTAGGTGGGGTTTCATAGGATTTAACCTTTATAGGAGGACAAGGATCAAATGGACTTGCGTATGGGTAAAAATACTTTCTTTGGGTATGTTCATTCATGCTGCGCACCTCCACGTCTTAATCGCTACTCACATAACTAACTATATGCAGCATAGTGCTGATTCAGAAGACATCAAAAAGAAGGATCAAAAGGTAAGAGTCTACCTTTTGATCCTTCCTCAATGCACTGAGCAAGTGTCTAGAAAAGTCCACCATGAATGAAATACATACTAATTCACGATGGGCTACAACTTATTTGCAGTATGATCTTTTTTGGGACCCCTCGTTCTTACTGAAGAGCCGTTTGTAAAGCTTCAATATTTCTTCTCATTAAGCTAAAATAATCTTCACCATTTCCGACATCTTCTGCAACAAGTGCTTCAAGATTATGAAGGTATAGCGCTTCTGCACCTACTTCATCTTTCACGATGTCTGCTACTTTCGTTGGAATGTTTTGTTCAAACAGTACATATTCTAATTCATTTTCATTTGCCAATTGAATGATTTCTTGTAATTGGCGTTGAGATGGTTCATGTGTAGGGGAAATACCTGCAATAGCAATTTGGTGTAATCCGTATCTTTCTTCCCAATAACCATACCCTGCATGTGAAACAAGGAATGTATCCTTCTCAGCCCCGTCCACCATCGCTTGAAACTCTGAATCAATTGTTTCTAATTCTGTTTTTAGTTCTTCAAAATTAGCGGTAAAAAACTCTTCTTGTTCTGGCATCAAATCAATTAATATATCCTTAATGTTTTCTGCAAGAGTTATGGAATGTATTGGATCTAACCACACATGTGGATCCTCATCATGATCGTGATGATCATCTTGTTCATGCTTGTGGTCATCATCTTCTTCATGTCCTTGTTCTTCATGTCCTTGTTCTTCATGCTCATGCTCATGATCATGTTCTTCCTCGTGTGCATGGTCATCATGCTCATTCTCTTCCTCGTGCTCATGGCTATGTTCATCATCGTAGCCGATGAATTCAATTCCTTCTGATGCTTTTACAATGGCAACGCCTTCGTCCTCAAGTGTCTCAATAAGAGCATCAACAAACCCTTCAAGTCCAGCTCCGTTATAAATAAATGCATCGCCTTCTGCCACACTAATCATTTCGCGGGCAGTTGGTTCAAATGTATGAGCATCTGCACCAACTGGTACGAGATTGATTACATTCACTAAATCCCCACCAATTTTATTTGCAAAATCTTCAAGTGGAAAAATCGTTGTATATAACTCCAATGCCTCAACTTCTTCAGTAGGCTCTCCCTGTCCTGGTTGTTCTTCTTCTGTTTGCTCTGCACCACCACATGCTGCTAGAAATGAAGAAAAGATAAGGATAAAAGCAAACATACTTGATAACCTTTTCATAACAATCCCCTTTCGTAACGATTACGCTTTATCACAGTTATGAATTATATCGTAAGCCTTACGATTTGTAAACAATAAATAGACAAAGGTCCCTTGTTTTCTTCAGAACGTCCAAAAACTCTTTTCTATAAGTACTGCCTTCTAGCGAGCATTACCCATAACGTTAAAGACAATATGTTCAAAAAAATGCAACTTGTGTAATAGACCAGCCTCCTTACTTTACTAGTCATAACAAGTTAGTAGAATTAGTACTTTAGGAGACAGATCTAGCTAAGTTACTTTCTGATCAATTATTTAGGTTTAAGCGTTCTTTATATACATTGTTTAACCTTTCGTAATGGTCAAATATCTGTGGGATGAGCTGGCCTAATTGCACTTCATCACGCTTTTTGACAGCTACATTAAATGAATCATGCAATTCGCTATGGCGATCAAGCCAAGCTTTATCTATAGCTTCTCCATTCTCAAGTTCGCCTCTTTGTTTTGCTTCTTTTAATTTCTTCTGAAGTAAATCACGTTCAGACCTTATTTCTTTCCATTTTTCTAATTCATTTGGTGCAAATTTTTCAGCTAGTAATTCATAGTAAAAATCGAGATGAACTTTTAATTCTTTCGCTACTTCTTTCTCATGCTGACAGCACTCTTGATTGCCCTCTTCACCCGACACTTCTGCTTGAACAGGCGCCAATGACGTAACAACGATCGAAGCCACTAAGAGAATCTGTGCGAGAAGAAACAACTGGTGAAAACGTTTCATGAATTGGTCACCCTTTCCTTTCTGTTAGTATTAACGTAACCAACATGAACCAATTCATGTAAAATATTTAGAAAAACCTAGCCTTTGTCAAAATGATTGCCATATATTAAAGAGCTGCAATTTTTCATCAGTTAGTACCTCTGATATAAGGCTATTTTCACCAACTAACTCTCCCTACATTTTAAGATAAAACAAAAAGCTGTTGACGTAGTGTCGAACAGCTTTTGCAAGTTATATTTCTTAATAAATAGACGTCGTTTCAGCAGTCATATTTTCCAGTATTTCCTTTACCCGTGCAAGGAAACGTCCACAAACAAGACCGTCTAGAACGCGATGATCAAGCGATAAGCATAGATTGACCATGCTGCGAATTGCAATCATATCACCAGCATCACTTTCAATGACGACAGGACGCTTGACAATCGATTCAATCGAAAGAATAGCAGCTTGTGGATGATTAATAATTGGTGCAGAAAGAACCGAACCGAAAGAGCCAGTATTATTAACGGTAAACGTACCACCTTGCATGTCTGCTCCGCTTAGTTTTCCTGAACGGACTTTTCCGGCTAACTCTTGAACTTCACGCCCAATTCCCTTAATGGTCTTTTCATCAGCGTTTTTAATAACGGGAACATATAACGCATCTTCTGTTGCTACAGCAAGAGAGATATTAACATCTTTCTTTTGAATGATTTTTTCCCCTGCCCACATTGAATTTAGTTGCGGGAACTCTTTTAATGCTTCTACCGTTGCTTTAATGAAAAATGGAAGGTAGGTTAGGTTGAATCCTTCTTTTTCTTTAAAGCTTTGCTTTATTTGATTACGGTATTGCACTAGGTTTGTAACATCAACTTCAACCATCGTCCAAGCATGAGGTACCTCGTTTTTGCTTTTGACCATATTGGCAGCAATAGCTTTTCTTACTCCCGAAACAGGTATTTCAATATCACCTTGAGCTACCGAAATATCCATTTTCGGCATATCATCTAAAGGTTTAGCAATAGGCTGTGCCGTAGTTTGCTTCTCTTGCTTTTGTTTTCCGTTAGTCGGCTCTGATGGTGTAGTAGCAACTGGTCGTTTTCCACTATCAAGTAGACGTTGCAAGTCTTTTCGTGTGATCCGGCCGCCCTTTCCGGAACCAGTTACTTGTTCGAGATCAATGTCATGCTCTTGCGCCATGCGCAAAACAGCTGGTGAGTAACGACGCTTCTGCGTTTGATCCGCCTCCTGTTCAGGTGTTGAACTAGTCTTGGTATCTAGTTGTTGAATGTCTTTATGGTCGCTCGAATCACTTGACCCGCCTTCTACTTCTATCGTACAAATCACGACTCCCACTTCTACGGTTTCATCTTCTTGAACGAGAAGCTCTTTAATCGTTCCTGTGTAGGACGATGGAACTTCTGCATTTACTTTATCAGTCATTACTTCGGCAATCGGGTCGTACTTATTGACAAATTGACCTGGCCCGACAAGCCATTTGCTAATGGTTCCCTCTGTCACACTCTCTCCAAGTTGGGGCATCTTCATTTCTGTCGCCAATCGGTATCCCTCCTATCGCTTAAAATTCAGCTAGCTCACGCATTGCTTTTTCGACTTTTTCAGGATTGATCATAAAATATTTTTCCATCGTTGGTGCATACGGCATTGCTGGTATATCAGGACCTGCTAAGCGCTGAATAGGAGCATCTAAATCAAATAAGCAATATTCAGCGATGATCGCTGCTACCTCACTCATTATGCTTCCTTCTTTGTTAGCCTCTGTGACAAGAAGGACTTTCCCTGTTTTTGTAGCGGCTTCGATAATCGCTTCTTTATCAAGTGGATACACCGTGCGTAAGTCAAGAATATGTGCACTAATTCCATCTTTTTCAAGCCTTTCTGCTGCTTGCAAAGCAAAGTGAACAGATAAACCATATGTTATAACTGTTATA
This sequence comes from Halalkalibacter lacteus, assembly GCF_036663595.1. Lineage (NCBI taxonomy): Bacteria > Bacillati > Bacillota > Bacilli > Caryophanales > Bacillaceae > Halalkalibacter > Halalkalibacter lacteus. Next base: position 23,461 of record NZ_JAWRVL010000017.1, on the reverse strand, counting down.
TCTTTCCCAACTCGTTTGACATCGGCTTTTCCAATTGGAAGTGTGTAGTCCTCTTCAGGTACTTCTCCTTTAATGAGGCGATACGCACGTTTATGTTCAAAAAACAAAACAGGATCTGGATCGCGAATCGCTGCTTTCAATAAGCCTTTTACATCATAAGGAGTTGAAGGCATCACAATTTTCAATCCCGGTACATTCGCAAAGATCGCTTCAACTGATTGAGAGTGATAAAGCGCACCATGCACTCCTCCCCCGTATGGAGCGCGAATCGTAATTGGGCAACTCCAATCATTATTAGAGCGATAGCGGATTTTAGCTGCTTCAGAAATAATTTGATTAATAGCTGGCATAATAAAATCAGCGAATTGCATCTCAGCAACTGGTTTCATTCCGTACATAGCAGCACCGATCCCGACACCAGCAATGGCCGATTCAGCAAGTGGTGTATCAATGACCCGCTCTTCACCAAATTGTTCATAAAGCCCATTTGTTGCTCGGAATACACCACCACGAGCCCCGACATCTTCTCCAAGAACAAACACGTTCTCATCTCGTTCCATTTCCTCTTTTAACGCTTGCGTTACAGCTTCAATATATGAAATGACAGCCATCGTACTTCTCCTCCTCTCTATTCCTCTTTATAAACGTACTTCATTGCACTTTCAGGGTCTGCATATGGTGCTTGTTCTGCATAGTCAGTCGCTTCATCAATAATCGTTGCCATCTCTTTTTCCAATTCTGCAGAAATCTCATCTGTTAAGATACCTATTTCTTTTAAGTAATCAGCAAATGTAAAAATAGCATCTAGTTTTTTCGCTTCCTCCACCTCTTCACGTGAACGATAAGCACGATCATCGTCATCACTGGAGTGTGGTGTTAACCGGTAAGATACGGTTTCTATTAACGAAGGGCCTTCTCCTTTTCGTGCTCGATCCACTGCTGTTTTCACTGCTTCATAGACAGCAAGAGGATCATTGCCATCAACAGTAACCCCAGGCATTCCATATCCTATCGCACGATCTGATACTTTTTCACAAGCAAGCTGTTTTTCAATCGGAACTGAAATCGCATATTTGTTATTTTCGCACATGAAAATAACAGGTAGCTTATGAACCCCTGCAAAGTTAGCACCCTCATGAAAATCTCCTTGATTGGAAGACCCTTCACCAAACGTAGTAAACGTGACAATGTCCTTTCCTTGCATTTTACCACCAAGAGCAATTCCAACCGCATGAGGAACTTGAGTCGTAACAGGAGAAGAACCCGTTACAATCCTATTTTTCTTTTGTCCAAAATGACCAGGCATTTGCCGCCCTCCTGAGTTTGGATCCTCGGCCTTCGCAAACCCTGATAACATTAAGTCTTGAGCAGTCATTCCAAACGTTAAAACGACTCCCATATCCCGGTAGTAAGGCAATATATAATCCTTGTTTCTATCAAGTGCAAACGCAGCTCCAACTTGAGCCGCCTCCTGACCTTGACACGAAATAACGAACGGAATTTTCCCTGCTCGATTCAAAAGCCACATGCGCTCATCTATTCTTCTTGCAAGTAACATCGTTTTATACATTTCAAGTACTGTTTCGTCAGATAGGCCTAATGCATGGTGTCGATTTTCAGTCATCTTTCTTCCTCCTTCAAGAACTATTTAAGAATGGATTGCAAGACCATCTATAGCTAAGGCTGCCTCGCCAATAACCTCAGATAATGTAGGATGCGGATGGATCATTTCAGCTATTTCAAAATGCGCTGCATCAACAACTTTGGCTAATGCCGCTTCAGAAATAAGATCAGTCACATGAGGTCCAATCATATGAACACCTAATACATCATCATTGTCTTTATTCGCAATGATTTTGACAAACCCATCCGATTGCCCATAAACAAGAGCTTTCCCAATCGCCTTAAACGGAAAGGTTCCCACTTTCACACTGAAACCTTGTTCAATTGCTTGCTTTTCTGTTAGACCCACGCTTGCGATTTCTGGTGAGCTATAAATACACTTTGCAACTGTATCGTAATTAATTGGGGCTGATTTCTTACCAGTTAGATGATCAACGGCCACAATGCCTTCATGAGATGCAACATGGGCAAGCTGTAACCCACCAATGACGTCACCAATCGCGTAGATGTTCGATTCTTTCGTTTGATTGTATTCATTCACGGTAATCGCACCATTGTCGACTTGAATATCCGTATTATCAAGGCCAATATCAGATACATTTGGACTACGACCAACCGAAAGCAATAATTGATCCGCTTGATACGTTTCTTCTTGACCGTTTAGCTCAGCACAAATCGTAACGCCTTGATCTTTCGCCAACGTTTCTGGTAACACTTTCGCACTTGTCACGATTTTGATGCCTTTATTCCTTAAAATTCTTGCAGCTTCTTTTGCTATATCAGCATCTTCTGTTGGGAGAATCTGCTCACTGTATTCAATGACCGTGACGTCTACACCAAAATCATTCAGCATAGACGCCCATTCCACTCCGATAACCCCTCCACCTACAATGATGATAGAGGATGGTAATACTTCTAAGTCAAGGGCATGATCTGAATATAATATGTACTTTCCATCAGCTTCTAGGCCTGGCAATCCCCGAGAAGAAGAGCCTGTTGCGATGATAACATTTTTCGGAATAAGCATCGTGTTTTCTTGACCATCCGACCGCTCAATGGATATCGTTCCAGGTGTCGGTGAAAAAATCGATGGACCGAGTATTCGGCCTTTCCCTTCAAAAACATCAATTTTTCCCTTTTTCATTAAATGTTGAACACCACGATACAATTGCTCGACAATAGACTCTTTTCTTTTTTGAACTTTCGCGAAATCAAGTTTAACATCACTTGTACTCACACCAAACTCATCCGATCGTTTCGCAGTCGCCAACACTTCAGCACTCCGAAGCAGTGCTTTACTAGGTATGCACCCTTTGTGTAAACATGTTCCCCCAAGTTTTTCTTTTTCGACAACAGCTACTTTTAATCCATGTTGCGCAGCACGTATCGCTGCAACATAGCCTCCTGTACCTGCTCCTAAAATAACAAGATCGTATTCTTCAGCCATACAATCGATCCCTCCTTGCTCCTTATGTAAGTGGTGGTAATAAACGACTTTTATTTGTACAACTTACTTTATGAATTTTGGCACTGCCTTCTCTCACTAATATCGTATAGGAGAAAACCAGTAATAGACAGCTTAGACCCTCGAAACCGCTGCAAAGTTTTTCCGATCTTCCCGTCACTATTTCCGTTCTTTGCTCTTTGTTTTCCGGTCATTTTTTGTCCTTCGAGTTTGTATAAAAAGGTAAAAACCGACCTTTTTATACAAACTCTCTAGCGGCGGCGAGATAGGATGTGTTGTCCGTTTTGTAAGAATTGACGTCTTGATCGTCTCATGCGTTCAATTCGTTCTTCTGCCATACGATCTGCCGCTTTAAATGTCGGGATTTGGTCTCGCTTCGATATATCTATCACTTTTTCAATGTTTTGATAAATCCCTTCTACTTTCTTTAACGCACGTTCACTATTGTATCCATTTAATTCGTCGGCAACGTTAATAACGCCTCCTGCATTAATAACATAATCAGGTGCATAGACAATACCTATTTCGTGAATTAAGCTACCGTGGCGTTCTTCTTTTAATTGGTTGTTTGCAGCACCCGCAATCACTTTTGCTTTGAACTGCGGAATCGTTTTATCATTTATGATCGCACCCAAAGCACATGGTGCAAATATATCACATTCCACTCCATAAATATCATTTACGTCTACAGCCTTTGCATTAAAGTCCGCAACCGCACGTTGGACAGATTCCTTATTGATATCTGTAACGATTAAAGACGCTCCTTCTTGATGAAGATGTTTACATAAGTTATAAGCAACATTGCCCACTCCTTGAACGGCAATCGTCTTTCCAGCTAAATCATCGGTACCAAAAGCTTCTTTTGCAGCAGCTTTCATACCAACGTAAACTCCATAAGCTGTTATGGGAGATGGATTTCCAGATGATCCAAAAGCAGGCGAAATTCCTGTTACATAATCAGTTTCTTCATAAATCGTATCCATATCTTGAACAGTCGTTCCGACATCTTCTGCTGTAATATAACGCCCGTTTAAGCCTTGAATGTACCTGCCAAAGGCGCGAAACATTTCCTCATTTTTATCTTTACGTGGATCACCAATAATAACGGTTTTTCCTCCACCAAGGTTCAATCCAGCCGCAGCGTTTTTATACGTCATTCCTTTTGCTAACCGTAATGCATCCTCAAATGCATCTTCCTCTGTGTCATACATCCACATTCTGGTTCCACCAAGAGCCGGACCAAGCGTCGTATCATGAATGGCAATAATCGCCTTCAATCCTGATAATTTATCTTGGCAGACAACGACTTGTTCATAATCGTAATTTTCCATATATGAAAATAATTCCATTTTGTTGCCTCCTTGAATATGTCATCTCGTTTTGAGATGAGCCCCTTGCCTTCTTACTGCAAGTTCCATGCCATTTGAAAGACTCAGATTGCTACAGAACTTTTTCAAGAGAAATTCAACTTATCCTCTTACTCATTTTTTATTAGAGACAGCGTTCTGGCAGAAGACTTAGTTTCTCTTGCATGCTATCATAACCCGCTTTCATCTGACATAACTGAAGGTCAACGCTTTTTTGTTGTTACATAGCTATGAATCGGGTAGGAAAAGGTTTTTTAAAAAGTTAGAAAGAAACTTAGAAAGAATCTTTACTAGTCTTCACAAAACGATTACATTCCAAAATTAAACGTGCAACTTTTTTCATTATCATGCAAACATCTGCATGCTAGATTATGCAATATTGTATTTTTCCAATTTATAATAAAGTGAACGAATAGAAATTCCGAGCGCTTTTGCTGCCTTCGTACGACTTCCTTGGCATTTGTCTAACGTTTGTACAATAACGTTCTTTTCATATTCATTTACTACCTTTTGGAGGTCACCTTCTACCTCTATGCTCTGATTACTTTGAACAAGTAAACCTGGTGCGACAGTCACAGGATGAAGAGTTGGTAAGTGATGTCGCTCAACACTTTGACTAGACGGCTCCATGTAAATCATTGTCCGAGCTAGAACATTTTCTAGCTCTCGGACATTTCCCGGCCAATGATAAGACGTTAAGTTATTTATCGCCTCTTTGGAAATCGATTGAACATATCTTCCATAATCTCTGTTTAATTTCATTAAAAGATGTCCAGCCAGCTGACTGAGATCATTCATTCTCTCACGTAAAGGAGGGATGTAGATAGGGAACTTGTCTAGACGATAATAAAGGTCTTCACGAAAACGATTCTCGGCAATTGCCTTTTCTAAATTTACATTTGTCGCTGCAATAATCCGAACATCAATTGAGATTGGCTTCGTTCCTCCAACTCTTACAATTTCTTGTTCCTGTAAAACTCTGAGTAGCTTCGCTTGCATCGCACTGGATATTTCACCTATTTCATCAAGAAAAATACTCCCATTATCTGCTTCTTCAAACAGCCCGCGCTTTCCTCCACGTTTCGCCCCAGAAAAAGCACCTTCTTCGTATCCAAACAATTCACTTTCAAGTAGTTGTTCTGATAACGCTGCACAATTTACTCGAACAAATGAATGATGACTCCTCTTACTTTCGTTATGTATAGCATGTGCAAATAGCTCTTTTCCTGTCCCTGATTCGCCTCTTAACAAAATCGTTGCCGGAGTGGAAGCTGCTAATTTTGCTTGGTCAATCGCTACTTTCATCTCATCTGAGGTCCCAACAATTTCGTTAAACGAATATTTCGCTTCAAGCGTTTGGATTCTCTTCTTCGCTTTTTCGAGTTGGGTATGTAATGTTTTTAATTCTGATACATCATGGATAACCCCTACACTTCCACGCTTTGCACCTTCTACAATAATCGGTGCGACGTTTACAATCACATCTCTATTATTGGGCCCGACCTTTAACGTAACACCTCGAACCGCCTTACCTGTATCGAGAACTTGTAAATGCATGCTTTCTCCTTCTGAAATGTCAGCTGTGGCAGGATGACCGATTACGTTCTCTGGCTGCAAACCCGTTAGCCTCGTATAAGCAGGATTTATCATCAAGCCAATACCCTTTTCATCTACCACAGAGATCGCATCATTTGAAGAATGAATGATCGCCTCGAGCATTGTCTGAATGTTTTTCAGGTTTATTACTTGATCCGACATCTCAACAATGTCTGTTATATCTTTAAAAACAGCTAGAGCACCAATACAACGACCTTCTTCAAACATCGGTACTCTTGTTGTAATAACATTTGTTCCGTTTTCTAATTGCTGTTTACGATGGTGCTCTGCCTCTTGAGTTCTCATAACTCGAGGCAACCCACTCGATCGAAAGACATCTTTTATTAGACGTCCAATTGCAGAAACAGCAGTCGTTCCCGAAATCCGTTCAGCAGCTTTATTAAAAATCAACACATGCTCGTTCGTATCAATAGCAATCATGCCATCATGTGTAGAATTTAAAATCGTTTCCTGTATCGACATTTGTTCATTTAAACGTTGAATAAGCTGATCTTTTTCTTTCATTAACGAGTAGAAAAGTCTGGCAAGTTGAGACGAAACAATCATCGTCTTCGGATCGAGCGTTGTTCGTAGTTCGATTAAAACACTCGGTATTCCCGTTACCTCAAAAACATAATCAATCTGAGTGTGGCAGATCAGTTTCCAATCGGTACCCGTCTGAATGTGATGTTTTTTCGCCTCTACTATACCCGGGGCTGACGTTTGAATATCAAACATGGCTACGACTTGAATGTGTTCAATATTCATGAGCATCTGTAACAGGGCTGTCCCACCTTGACCAGCACCAATAATAATGGCTCGCTTCATCTACATCCCCCTTTTTATGACTTGGTCTTAACTTCTACTATCAATTTTCCTCCTTTTACTATTACGCAAATGACACAAAAATGCAACTACTAAGATGTACACAGTAAAGAATTTTAGATAAAATAGAGTTAGATGAAATTGATACAATAATCATCCTTGAAGCAATTAGAATCATGCTTATAGTCGTTCGTGTTGGTTCTTGCAACCACAGCCTATAAGGGAGAGCATGCAAAGCCATTGAAGTCGCTGTTTGAACACGAACATAAAGTTTACAAAGAAAGAGGAATGTTAGATGGGACGTTTTCTTGCGCTAATGATATTAATCATACCAGGGTTATTTGCTGGCTATGGAATAAAATTAATGAGGGATACTTTTTTTCAGCTTCACAATTTCCCTTATCCAAATTTATCGCTACAATTCCTAGTAGGTTTGATAGCCTTTATAGCTGGGTTAAGCTTTATTGGGGGTTTTATCTTTTATCGCGATCGAAAGAATGGCAAAATTGCCCCTAGGTTTCAAAAACCCAAATGACAAATACGCCGTTTCAGAGAGGGACTCAAAAGGTAAAAAGCAACCTTTAAGTCCCTCTTTTCATTTTCTCATTACACCAAGCTGATCGATCCTTCTTAATAATGATGACCTCTCAATTACTTTTGAAAAAGAATATTTCTCTGCTAGTGCAATGAACAAAACCACGATGAACAGAAGCAACATTTGAAGTAGTAAACTTAGATGATTCAAAATAACCACGGCCAAAATAGCACCTATAACAGTAGCTCCGTTATCCCCCAGCATTGCTTTTTTATATCCTTCTAACACATAAAGAACATAAAAGACTGAAAGCAGAATCATGATGAAAACAAAAGACGGCAGCGGATTGGTAATAAGTACAAATATAACAATACATACCGTCACCTTCCAAACTCTCAATGGGCGTGTATCAAATAAGTTCATAACATGGGGAAATCCGATTAACAAACATAAGGCAACAAACGAAGCAACAATAGAGTCAGGTTGATTCATCCACAGAAATAAAATTGCAAATGCAACAGTTCCTACGGCTTTAACTAAACCTGTTGTGAAAATACCTTTTCCAATTGCATGCATAATATGACCTTTTAGTCCTTTTGGATAAGGCTTTCCATATATGTCATCAATCAGGCCAAGAAACCAAATACTAAACACATATAAAAAAGCAGAGAAGGACAACGTTTCATTTATTTGAGGGGGAAAAGCGTAAGTAAAAGCAAAACTATAAATAATAACAACACCTAAGCTATAAGGAACTTGCTTATTCTCATAATTTAGAACACCTAAATTCATCGTTTGAAACGTGATCATACTTAAGTAGGCAACAACCGGCATTGAAATAAAAAATGCGATCATGGTCTTACTCCTCTAAGCTGCCTTTCGATGTCTGCCCATTGTTTCATGCGATGAACAAACCCTTTAATGTCTCTCCCCATTTCTCTATGTTGCATGGTTGTCGGGATTTCTAAACACTTTGCTCCCGCTTGCAATAAATCAATTGTCATTTGTGTTTCAATTCCGAAACCATGATAAGACCTTCTTAGTAAAACAGGTAACCACTTTCGATGAAAAACTCGTTGACCTGATAGTGGAGCTTGTAATTTCACACCAGTTTCCCTGAGAACGATAGATTGAACTCTTCGTTTGACAAACCCCATTCCAGCTTTTTTTCCAGGTTTAATTATTGAAATGGTGACATCTGCCCTTCCCTGTTGAAGTGGCTGTATAAGTGAGGAGACGTCTTTTGCCGATTCCTCTAAGTCCGCATCTAAACAAGCAATATAGGTTCTCGTTGCTAAACGCCACCCCTGTTGCATTGCGTAGCCCTTGCCTTTGTTGATTGAACTTGAAATAACCTTGTCCGCATACATTTCAGCAATTTCTCTTGTCTTATCACGACTGCCATCATCTATTACAATTACCTCAGCTGAAGGGAAATGTTTCCTAATAGCTGCTAACGTTGTCCCAATTCTCTTTTCTTCATTATAGGCTGGGATAATAAATGAGATGTCAATCATGACGAAGAACCTCCTTTTTCTTCCATGCTACGATACGATCGTTTACAAGGGTTTGAATCGCTTCAACAAACGATGGTTTCTTGTGATCTTTCCATTGCCATTTGAACACGAGACTATTGTTGCCCTCCAACGTATGAATTCCTTTTAAATCGGTAATTTTCTCACCTGCTTGAATTCGGCACAGCCAAGTTGATCCCATACCAGCTCGTCCTTTTTCAAGAAATTCTGTCATTCCTGTTCGACAGCCGATTAAAAACAACCGGTCTGCTCCTGCCCAATAGGAAGCTGTAATCGCAACATCTTCACTTGTTCCTACAAATCGGATCGTGTCAACATCTAATCCTAGCTCTTGTAAGCGTTCTTTTCCGGGGGAATGTCCATTCGGATGCTCATGGCAAATAAGCACCGCCCCACAATGAATGGCTTTTTCACTAATAGAATCCATATCGCCAATAATGAAATCAGGAACGACTTTGTGTTTTAATAGCCCATCAGCTGCTCCATCTACTGCTACAATCAGCGTTTTCGACTTTACTAAAGCGTGACGAACAGCTTTTATATCCTTTTCGTAATTCGTATTCCTTGCTACAACAAAAACTTCTGTCTCTTTTAACTTAGAAAGAGAAGCTGGCAACTCTGGATTTTGTGTAAACCAGTCATATTCACGTTCAGCATATTGTAATGTATTTTGAACAAAATGTTGAAATTGATTTGAATAATTATTCTTTGCTAATTTTACTTTCTCCTCGATTAGGTCTCCTGTATAGGAGAGCAAACTAGCTACATAAACTGGTTCATTCTTTTGTTCAACATATAATTCATTTTGAAAAATGATGGCTTCTTCTCCTTGATAGCACCCCTCTTGTTTAGAAGAATACACCACATCAAATACAGGCACCCCAGCTTGTAGCAGATGTTCTACATGATGTTGAGGATAACGACCACTCATTGAAGTCTTACCATTTATTACTGCCTTAACCTTTGCTTCAATCAGTCCATCTACTGCCACACCGTCTAAATCTTCATGCCATAAAAACACAATAGAACGTTTTGGTAAATAATGGAGCAGTTTCTTTGTCTGCTTATGTTCATAGATAGGTCCTTTAATTAACTTATTCATATGAAAACCCTCTTTGCACCGTTTGGTCATAATATGAGCAGTTTTCTTAAATTTATTTATCAATCACTCATGATCTTCTATTTGTTTTGAAAGTAACAAATAGATTGTTTCATTTCCATTCAATTTTCATAGCCATTTTCCAGGTAAATAATAAGCACTTCCCATGGCAATGCTTATTATTTTCTCTTTTTCTTTATCTGACGCCAGACCAATAATAGGCTACATGCTACTGTAAATTTCATTATAATGGCTACTCCAATAACAAAGATAATATTCGCTCTACTATCATTGAACAAAAAAACACTCCCCTCTCTACATTAAATACTATATAGGTAGTTGAAACCCTTTTCATTTTTCTGACTCAGACATAAAAAAACACTTCTATTTCGTTATAGAAGTGTTTAACGAATCAATCCTCTCGATCTGATTCATTTGCTTTTGGATTCTTTCAAGAAACCTTATGTTCAATTCGCAATTTATCTGCAACCATTGCGATAAATTCAGAATTCGTTGGCTTTGCCTTTGAATGACTAACTGTATAACCAAATAAACTAGAAATAGAATCAATATTGCCACGACTCCAAGCAACTTCAATCGCGTGACGAATCGCGCGTTCTACACGACTTGAAGTTGTATTAAACTTCTTAGCAATATCCGGATAAAGAACCTTTGTAATTGATCCTAAAAGTTCAATATCATTGTACACCATCGTAATAGCTTCACGTAAGTACATGTATCCTTTTATATGAGCTGGCACACCAATTTCATGTATAATACTTGTAATGCTCGCATCTAAGTTAAAGCTACGATCCTTTTGGTGATTTGAAATATATGAATGCGTTGAGGATTGTTGGATAAACGATCTTGTTTGCCCACTAACTTCACGGATATTAGTAATTAACACTTCCATGTCAAAAGGCTTTAATACATAATAGGCCGCTCCTAGGTCAACTGCTTTTTTCGTTACATCCTCTTGTCCGAACGCTGTTAGCATAATAATATTAGGTTTTTTCTTCAAATTCAGTTTATTAATTCGCTCAAGAACAGCCAAACCATCTAAATGAGGCATAATAATATCCAAAATAAGAACATCTGGTTCTTGTTCCTCAATTAAACTCAAACATTCCTGACCGTTATATGCTGTCCCGACAACTTGCAAGTCATTTTGAGTTGATATGTATTCATTTAGTAAGTTGACTAACTCACGGTTATCATCTGCAATACATACTTTTATTTTTTGCACAAAATAGCCTCCTCTGTTTCCTGTTTTTCTGTCTTAACATAGGTTTTCGACAGTGACCATTCAAATCCTTTTATTTTTTAATTTTATTTAAGTTTCTTGTGGTTTCCTCAGTTTTTCTCCAGTATACTCCCTCATTCGACCTAATTCGCATTTTGAAAATCGCCGATATCTATTTGTCGAATTTTCTTTGCGTACCTTTATCATACCACAAATTATTAAATTGAAAAGAAGCCAAAACGATTTAACTCGCTTTGGCTCCATGTTTATTTGCAAAATGATCAGTTACTCCTGCTTCTTCTAGCATCCAACTTATATGACATCCGTATCCACTCGTTGGATCGTTTACAAAGACATGCGTAACTGCACCAATCAGTTTTCCATCTTGAATAATCGGACTTCCACTCATTCCTTGTACAATTCCGCCTGTAGCTTCCAGTAATTTAGGGTCCGTTACTTTAATAACCATTCCTTTAGTGGCTGGTTGTTTTTGTGGGACTGAGCTCACAATTTCGATGTCATATTCTTCAACATCTTCCCCTTCTACAACGGTTAAAATCTTAGCCGGTCCTTCTTTTACATGGGTTGAAAGCGAAATAGGCATTTTTTTGTCATAGACTTTATTTTTTAAATTTGCTTCTTTTAACGTTCCAAATATGCCAAATGAACTATTTTTTTCAATTGTACCCAATACATCTCGTTGTGTTGATAAACTTGCAAGTTTCTCACCTGGGTCACCATTGCTTCCTTTTTCAATTGATGTGACCGACGAGCGAATAATTTGACCATCATGGACAACAATTGGTTTTTGTGTATCCACATCAGATATTACATGACCCAATGCCCCGTATTTTTTTGAAATTGGATCATAAAAGGTTAACGTTCCTACACCTGCGGCTGAATCTCGTATATAAAGACCCATTCGGTATGAATGTTCTCCTTTGGCTTTTAAAGGTGTTAATTTTTTCTCAATCGTTTGTTTATCTCGTTTTATTTCAAGTTTTAGACTACGCCCATCTTCACCTGCAGTTTGTACATACTCACCAACTTGACTCATTCGCTGAATCTCATAGTCATCAATCTTCGTAATCATATCGCCCACTTCTATTCCTGCTTCTTCTCCAGGCGAAGCATTCCCATCATCACTTTCCACTAGATGGTGACCAACTACGAGCACTCCTTCAGTATTTAACTTAACTCCAATCGATTGTCCACCCGGTATAACTTCTGTTTTTGGAAGAACATTAACATCAATGCTTTTCACAGGAAATCCTGCAACTTCTAATGATACGTTTTCTGTTTGTTCTGATTCACTTGCTCCATTCATTTGAAATGTAAGTGCTGATGGTGCTGTTGCTGCTGCTACAGCTTTAAATGATTTCGTTGCATCCTCTACTGGAGACAACTCTCCCTCAAAAACCGTCATCGCTGTAGGAATTTGAACCCATTCACGCACTGCATCAGAAAAGCCTAGACTTACAACAAATAACAAAACAAGGATACCTACTGTTTTTCGTATTACATCGCCTCTCACTCACTTCACTCTCCTAGCTCCTTGCCCACACCTCCGTTACTGGCTGTACTATTAATGTTGCCTTCGATGTGAACATTTATAACTGGAACAAAAAGAAAAAAGCTAACCTTTTTTGGTTAGCTTTTCATGCAGGTTGTTTATGCAGTTCAGCGAGCTCCAATAATTCCTTCGCATGTTGTTTCGTTAAGTCTGTCATTTCTACTCCAGAAATCATACGAGCAAGTTCATTTATTTTCTCTTCTGTCGAAAGCAATTTCACTGATGTTGTTACCCGTTCATTCTCTTCTTGCTTGTGAATATAAAGATGTGAATCAGCCATCGCAGCTACTTGCGGCAAATGGGTAATACACAACACTTGTGAACCAATTGAGATCGCATGTATCTTTTCTGCTATTGCTTGAGCAACACGACCACTAACTCCCGTATCAACTTCATCGAAGATAACAGACGTTACACCTTGTTGATTAGAAAAAATTGATTTAATGGCGAGCATAATTCTTGAAATTTCACCACCAGAAGCTACTTTAGAAAGAGGCTTCATCGGTTCTCCAGGATTCGTTGACAAATAAAATTCAACTGCATCGATTCCATTATGACTGAATGGAACTGTTTGATCATCAATAACTGGCGAGTGTTTTCCTCGAGCCTTTTCAAAAACACGAACATCAAAGATCGTTTTTTCCATATATAAAGAGCGAAGTTGCTTGTGAATGGCTTCGGTTAGCTCCTTTGCTCCTTGCTTTCTAATCGTTGTTAATGCTCTTGATTCAACAAGAAGGTCTCTCCACAAGATATCTAACTCTTCCTTCAATTTGATAATTCGGTCATCTTTATGAATGATGGAATCAAGCTCTTCCTCTACTCTAGATGCATATTCTAAAATATCATCGACTGATTCTCCGTATTTTCGTTTCAATCGTTGAATATCGTGAAGACGACTTTCAATAAATTCAAGACGGTTTGGGTCAAATTCAATTTGTTCAACACGATCCCTTAATGTAAAAGCAGCTTCTTCTAACAAGTAAAAACTGTTGCTCACCGACTCCACTAACGGTTTAAGATCCTGATCAATCGTCCCCGCCTCCTCAAGATGTGTCAAAACAGTAGTTAGGAAATCCAGACCTCTCCCTTCTCCATATAAACTTCTGTAACTGTCTTGGAGAAGGGAAAATAATTTTTCGCTATGAGCGAGCTTGTGTCGTTCATCCATTAATTGAACGTCTTCATTCGGTATCAATTTCGCTTGTTCAATCTCGTCTAGTTGATACTGAAGTAAGTCTAGCTTTTGCGCCATCTCCTGCTCATTTTTACTTAAACTCGAAACTTGTTTTTTGAGATGAAGTGCCCGCTTATATAGACTTTGATACTCGTCAAGGGTTGGAGCAAGTTTTTTTTGAATAAATCCATCCAACATTACAATATGCTCTTCCGGTTGCATTAACGTTTGGTGTTCATGTTGACCATGAATATCGACAAGAGCTTGTCCAATTTCCCGTAAAATAGCAAGAGTAACCAACTTTCCATTTACTCGGCAAATGCTTTTTCCTTGAGAGCTAATATTTCTTCTAAGTATAAACATGGAATCTTGAACATCAATCCCAACTTCCATCGCTTTCTGTATGATAGGATGGTTATCTTCTACGATGAACAACCCCTCAATTTCTGCACGTTTTTCTCCGTACCGAACATATTCTGCTGAACCTCTTCCACCAAGAAGCAATCCAATCGCATCAATAATAATCGATTTACCTGCTCCCGTTTCCCCTGTCAAAACAGTTAATCCTTTATCGAATTGAACTGTTAATTCTTCAATAATCGCAAAATGTCTAATTGATAATTCAATTAACATGTACGTCACACACCCTTATAGCATATCTAAAAACCGCCCGGAAACCTCCGGGCATTCTTCTTTATTTTTACAAATAATTAAAATCGTATCGTCACCACAAATCGTGCCCATAATCTCGGTCCAATCAAGGTTATCAATTAACGCCCCAATTGAGTTGGCGTTACCCGGCAGTGTCTTCATCACAATTAAATTTTCAGAAAGATCGATACTGACAAAACTATCCATTAACGCGCGCTTTAGTTTCTGCAGCGGATTAAATCGTTGATCAGCAGGTAAGCTATACTTATAACGGCCATCTAGCATCGGCACCTTAACAAGGTGCAACTCCTTTATGTCCCTTGAAACCGTTGCCTGAGTAACGTTAAACCCTGCTTGTCTTAATTGTGCTACCAAATCATCTTGTGTTTCAACCTCATTATTTGCGATAATGTCTCGAATTTTTATATGTCTTTGTCCCTTATTCATCTTTTCCCACCTATTTCTATGCTATCTCATACCTTCATTATCCACGTATTTTTGTTACAATACAACATTAGAGACGACATAAATTGCAAAAAAACAAGAAATTCTCTTTATTTCTCCTATTTACAACCAAGAAGGTCGAGGGTTCAGTTGTTATATAAGCTAGAAGTCAACAAAAACTCTTTTAGACATTCCTTACTTCCATTTTCATAATTATTCAAAAAGCCTCAGTCCATTGCTGAACTAAGGCTTAGTGATTAGTTATTTGCTTCAACTTGTTTCGCTTTTAATGATTCGTGTGCCTCATCAACGACATCTTTTACAGAAATCGCATCATCAATCTTACCCATTTCTTTTGTTGCCTCATAATGCAAATGCATCAAAAATTCAATATTGCCTTCTCCTCCTTTAATCGGAGAAAAACTAAGGCCTACTACATCATAGCCTTCAGCAATTGCAAATTCCGTCATTCGTTTTAACACATCTTCATGAACGTGTTTGTCTCGAACAATTCCTTTTTTCCCAACTTGCTCTCGTCCCGCTTCAAATTGGGGTTTCACTAGTGCGATAACATCACTATTTGAAACAAGAACCGTTTTAAGAACAGGTAGGATAAGCTTTAAAGAGATAAAGGAAACGTCAATCGTTGCAAATTGAGGTAAGCCTTCCACTAAATCTTCTGGCTTTACGTAACGAAAATTGGTTCGTTCCATCACCGTTACACGCACGTCCTGCCTTAACTTCCACGCTAGTTGATTATAGCCTACATCCAGTGCATAAACAGCTTTTGCCCCATTTTGCAATGAGCAATCGGTAAATCCACCCGTTGATGCGCCTATATCAATCACAATTTTATCCTCTAATGAAAGGTTAAAAAGAGAAATTGCCTTTTCTAATTTCAACCCTCCACGGCTGACATATGGAAGAGGATTTCCTTTAATCTCAAGTGGGGTTTCACGATCAATCTTAATACCTGGCTTATCTATTCTTTCTGTTCCAGAAAAAACAAGACCAGCCATAATTGAACGTTTCGCCTTTTCTCTCGTTTCAATAAGACCACGTTCTACTAGCAAAACATCAATACGTTCCTTCTTAGTCAATGTTCGTTACGCCCTTTGTCTTTTTTTCGGTAGCATGGTCACAAGTTGATCGAGAACATTTGCTGAAGTCAGTCCAATTTCTTCAAGCAATTCAGATACACTACCGTGCTCGATAAATTTATCCGGAATCCCCATTCGTTTCACTTCGACGTTGTGGTAATCGTGATCATGGAAAAATTCCAATACAGCACTGCCAAAGCCACCTTGAAGAGCTGCTTCCTCTAGAGTCAGTAGTGGTATTTCTAATTTAGCTAAATCAAGCAAAAGTTGCTCATCTAATGGTTTGACAGAATTTGCATTTACTAATTTAACAGAAATACCTTGTTTCGTTAACTGACTTACTACCTCTTCTGCAACAGGAATCATTGTTCCAAACGTTAAAATACAGGCATCTGTTCCGTCTGTTAACGTTTCCCATTTCCCAATCGGAAGTTGCTGTAACTGTTCATCCATTTTTATACCATACCCGTTTCCTCGAGGATAACGAACAGCTATCGGACCGCCGTCATATTGACACGCTGTAAAGATCATATGCTGTAATTCATTTTCATCTTTCGGCATTAAAATTTTCATATTCGGAAGATGACGAAGGTAGGCAATATCAAATACACCTTGGTGTGTTTCACCATCTGCTCCTACAAGTCCTGCTCGGTCAATCGCAAACACAACATTTAAATTTTGTCTACAAATATCATGAACGACTTGATCATATCCGCGTTGTAAGAAAGTTGAATAGACCGCAAAAACTGGCTTCATCCCTTGTGTCGCTAAACCACCAGCCATCGTCGTAGCGTGTTGTTCCGCTATCCCTACATCAAACATTCTCTTAGGGAACTCTTTTGCAAATACATCGAGCTTCGTTCCGCCTGGCATCGCAGCGGTTAACGCAACAATCCGCTTATCCTCGCGTGCGATTTTCTTTAATGTTTCAGCAAAAACGCCACTGTAACTAGGAGGTCCTGGCTTTTTCACAACTTCACCAGACTCAATCTTGTACGGTCCAAGACCATGCCATGTTCCTTTTGCATCGTTTTCTGCAGGCTCATACCCTTTTCCTTTTTTCGTCAAAACATGAACAAGCACTGGGCCTTTCGTCTTCTTAGCATATTTCAAGTTTTCTGTTAAGTCATCAAGGTCATGTCCATCAACAGGACCTAAATAAGTGAAACCTAATTCTTCAAAGAAGATCCCTGATACAAGTAAATATTTTAAGCTATCCTTTACTCGTTCAGCTGTAGATGCTAGCTTCCCGCCAAATGCTGGGATCTTTTTAATTAATTGTTCTAGCTCTTCTTTTGCCTTATGGTATTTACCTGCCGTACGCAAACGCCCTAATACATTATGCAAAGCACCCACATTCGGAGCAATCGACATTTCATTATCATTTAAGATCACAATCAAATCTTTTTGCTCATGCCCAATATGATTTAATGCCTCAAGAGCCATTCCTCCTGTAAGAGCCCCATCACCAATTATTGCTACGACATTATCATCTGTACCTTTAATATCTCTTGCCGTAGCCATCCCCATTGCAGCTGAAAGAGAAGTCGAGCTATGACCGGTTTCCCATACATCATGCTCGCTTTCATTACGCTTTGGAAAGCCACATAGTCCCTTGTATTGACGTAGTTTATCAAATTGATCCGCCCGGCCTGTAAGAATCTTATGAACATATGCTTGATGACCTACATCCCAAATAAACTTATCCTTCGGACTCTCAAATAAATGATGTAAAGCGAGAGTAAGTTCAACAACTCCTAAGTTCGGTCCAAGATGTCCTCCTGTTACGGATAATTTTTCAATTAGAAAATACCTGATATCTTCAGCGAGCTCCTCGAGTTGTGCTTTTGAATAATTCTTAAGGTCGCTTGGGTCTTTAAATTCCTCTAGTTTCATAAAGGAACCCTCACTTTCGAGACAATTTGTCTTTTTTCTTTGCTTTCCCATTTGTTGAAAATACTTTTATTTTTAATCTAACCTCTAAAAAATATAATAATCTACCGACTTGATAGATGATTGGAGTCGAGTAATGAATCGCTATTGTTTTCCCAACGGCTTTGCCTCCTACCGTTAAAGCAGCGACAACGCTCGTAAAAAGAATGGAAATTGCAAATTGCTGGAACGATGTATCTCCATAGCCTAACTGAATAGACAGTTTCAAAACGACGTATGCAGATGCGGTTCCACTAATAATACCAGAAATATCACCAATTACATCATTACAAAAGTTAGCAAATTTATCAGCATTTCTAGTTATTAACACTGCATGTTTCGCTCCATGTAAGCGTTCAGATGCCATTGCATGGAATGGTTTCTCATCCGCTGCGGTTGCGGCTACACCTATTGTATCAAAGAATACACCTAAAAAGACAATAACAAAGACAATCATCATGCCGATTGCCCAAGTAACGCCACTTAAAATAAACGTGGAAATAACTGAAAAAATAGCCGCTAACACAAGTGTGATAACGGCGATTCCCAAACTCCAATGTATTGATTTCTGAAGAGGTTTCATAATAGTCTATCGATCACCTTTTTTTAAAAAGTACTATGTATATATTGGGAGTGGTCATTTAAAGAGTAAACTCTGTAGCTTAGGTCCAGTAGGATTTCCCAGTTCAGCTCCTCCGCGTCGCCGCAGAGGCGGTTTCCCTTTATACTAAACTTGACGTTGTCACCAATCGTCAGACTGGATTACCACTTAGTCTACACTGCAATCCTCTTTAAATGTCTATTGAACAGTCTAGGAGATTTCCTCAGCAGTCCCTTGCCGATCTTTTATCCTCTTTTGCAGAGTAGATTTCATATGGGTTAAAGTCAAAATCTGTTGGCCGACAGAGATGACCTCATTTCCATAATCCCCTCTCCCTCCACTCAAGGCAGGCTACGCTGCTGACAAGCTCCCTAGCTTGCCTTTGCAGGTTCATACCCTTTGCCCTTAAACCATACTCGTGTATGGCCCGAGCAAAAGGCCTCCACGGTAGGAGGGTCAACGCCCACATGCCTTTGTGGATCGCCCTACTACCTTTTCTCCCAATCAAGACCCAAGGCTGGGCGCCTCAAGCCAAGACAAGGAGCTTCATCGATGTGCCCTTTGGCGGATTTTTAGCCCCGCCTTCAAGAACGGAGGACTGACTAGAATACTGCACCACTCATGTCTCGCTATTATAGCATGAGCCATTTACAACCTCAATGGAAATGCTTTGAATTAATGGTCGCGCTCTGCTACATAGGTTGTTAATGTCAAAAGGAGCTTATGATTCATATTTACATTATATAAATATTCTTTTGCACGTAACATATGCTCATCAAGTTTCTTTTTTGCCCCATTTAATCCTAAAAGGTTAGGGTATGTACTCTTATTATTTCCATCATCACTACCGCTTGGTTTTCCAATTATCTCCGTATCTCCTTCTACATCAAGGATATCATCTTTGATTTGAAACATGAGACCTAGTTCCTTGGCAAACAACCTTAAATTCTTTATGTCATCTGATGTAGCACCAGCAATAATTGCCCCTGCCACGATCGACAAAGTCAGAAGATCACCTGTCTTATGCTCATGAATGTATACAAGTTCTTCTAAAGTCAAATCTTGATTTTCTCCTTCAATATCAGCAACTTGACCACCAACCATTCCTTCTGGCCCAGCAGCTTTCGCCAACTCTTGGATCAATTGTAATTTTTGCACCGCCGTTATTTCCTTTTCATTCATCGTTGCAACGAGCTCAAAGCTATATGTAAGCAGTGCATCGCCAGCTAATATTGCCATCGCTTCACCAAAAACTTTATGATTCGTAGGTTTCCCTCGTCGTAAATCATCATCATCCATTGCAGGTAAATCATCATGAATGAGTGAATACGTGTGAATCATCTCAATTGCACAAGCCATGTCCAAGCCTTTGCTTATCGGCTTTTCAAAACTTTTTATTGTTGCAAGTAGAAGGGCCGGTCTAATTCTTTTTCCACCAGCATTTAATGAATAAATCATGGCGTCTTTTAATGTATTAGGTGCTGTTAACTGTTCTAGGTGTTTATGTAATCGTTCTTCAACGCCATTTTTTATTTCCTTTAGAAAGGAAGTAAGTTCTTCAGTCACAATCACTCATCCTCCTGAAAATGTAACAGTTCCAACTCTCCATCTTCATGAAGGATTTGATCCATTTGTTTTTCAACTTGTTCAAGCTTTTCATGACATTGTTTCGATAGACTCATTCCTTCTTGAAACATTGAAATGGCTTTTTCTAGTGGAACATCACCTTGTTCAAGACGTTCAACTACCTGCTCAAGCTCCTGCATTGCTTCCTCAAAATTCAGTTCCTTTTTCTCTGTCATCTTTTTCTCCTCCTATTCCAATGGATCAGTGTCCTCAACAAGACATAGAAGTGTCCCGTCTTTTAGACGTATATCTACCTTCGTACCAACCTTAACCTGTTTCGTTGATTTAATTAGTGATTTCTCTTCATGATCATAGGCTAAACTGTAACCACGATCCATCAACCTCAGAGGACTAAGAAGGTTCAATTCACCAATGGCTTTTTCAAAAGGCAATCGCTTTGACTTAAGTTGTTCTTGCATCGCTTTGATAAGTGAATGCTGTAATTGCTTCTTATGATCCTTTGCTTGCCCTACTCTCACATGCGGATGAAGCCTAGTTAAGGATTTATCTAGATGCTTTAATTGAGTAGATGACTGTGTCACCGTTGATACAATGGCTCGCTTTAGCCGATCCATATAGCCATCAAGTTGCTGTTCCTTTTGACGAATTAATTGTTCTGGATACCTGAATGCATAGGATCGCTTCAATCTTTCTAACTTAGAAGTTTCAGTAGTAATTTTATCAGTCATGACTTTCTGAAGTCTCTTTCGCATCATAGATAAAGATCGATGAATTTCCTTATAGTCAGGAACAGCCAACTCAGCTGCCCCCGTAGGAGTCGGTGCACGTAAATCAGCAACAAAATCGCTTATCGTAAAATCTGTCTCGTGTCCAACCGCAGAAATAATAGGCACATGCGCTGTTGCAATTGCTCTTGCAACACCCTCATCGTTAAAAGCCCATAATTCTTCAATTGAACCGCCTCCACGCCCCACGATCAAACAATCAAAACAATTAGCAAGATCTGCTTGTTCAATTGCACGCATAATGGAACCAGGCGCCAACTCTCCTTGCACAAGAACAGGAAGTAACGTAATCTGAGCAATCGGGTAGCGTCGCTTTAATGTTGTCACAATATCACGAATCGCAGCACCCGTTGGAGATGTAATCACCGCAATACGAGAAGGAAATTGCGGAAGCGCCTTTTTTCTTTCAGGTGCAAACAACCCTTCTCGTTCAAGTTGTGCTTTGAGCTTTTCATAGGCAAGATACAGACTGCCAACTCCGTCTGGTTGCATTTCTTTTGCATAAAATTGATACTGTCCATACGGTTCATACACATTGACTTCTCCACGAAGCAATACTTTCATACCATTCTCCGGCTTAAACGCTAAATATCTATTATGTCCCGCAAACATAACGGCTTGCATTCTTGATTTATCGTCTTTTACCGTAAAATACAAATGACCACGACTATGCATCTTGACGTTTGAAAGCTCACCTCTTATCCAAACACTTTGAAGCAACACATCTTCTTCCATTAGAGATTTTATATAACGAGTCACTTCAGAAATCGTTAATACACTCTTAGCAGCCATTATGAACCTCTACGAACGCTTTCTTGCTGACAGAACTGTATTTTCAAGGAGCATCGTAATTGTCATCGGACCTACCCCACCAGGAACAGGCGTTAAGTATGACGCTTTTTCTTTGACACTATCAAAATCAACATCACCACAAAGTCTTCCAT
The DNA here is from genome assembly GCF_036663595.1 of Halalkalibacter lacteus. NCBI lineage: Bacteria > Bacillati > Bacillota > Bacilli > Caryophanales > Bacillaceae > Halalkalibacter > Halalkalibacter lacteus. Next base: position 1,379 of record NZ_JAWRVL010000017.1, on the reverse strand, counting down.
CAACTCGATTAATACCTACATCAACAACAACTGCACCCTCTTTAACATCCTCTGCCTCAATGAATTTTGGCTTTCCAATTGCAACAATTAAAATATCAGCAAGATTGGTCATTTCACGTAAATTCTTCGTTCGAGAATGAGTATATGTAACAGTTGCATGTTCATTTAACAGGAGCTGTCCAACTGGCTTTCCGACAATGTTGCTTCTACCAACAACTACCACGTGTTTTCCAACAAGATCAATTTCTGCCTCTTTTAGCATCTCAACAACACCAAAAGGAGTACACGGTAAAAACGTTTCTTCTCCCGTCATCATTTTCCCAATATTAATTGGGTGAAACCCATCTACATCTTTGTTAGGAGCAATTCGTTCAATTACAGCCTGTTCAGAAATATGATCTGGGATTGGCAATTGAACTAAAATCCCATCAATTGTTTCATCATGATTAAGACGATCAATTTCAGATAGTAATTCCTCTTCTGATATTGTATTTGGCTTTTTGATTAATACTGAATGAATGCCTGCTTGCTCACATGCTTTTTGCTTTGCTTTAACATACGATTGCGAAGCCGGATCTTCCCCTACAAGGATAACGGCTAAGCCAGGCACAATATTCTGTGAGGCTAATACCTCTACGTCTTTTTTCAATTGTTCTCTTTTTTTAGCTGCTAATTCTTTTCCATTTAATAATAAAGCTGTCATGAACTTGTCCACTCCTTTTAATTTCGTTTAGTTTTGTAACTTTTCTATCGCTTTCGATAATACACCGTTCACAAATTTCCCTGACTCTTCTCCACCAAAAGCCTTTGCTAACTCTATTCCTTCATTGAAAGTGACATTTACAGGAATGTCATCAATGTACTTCATCTCGTAAAGTGTCATACGAACAATCGCTCTGTCCACAAGCCCCATACGGTCAAGTGTCCACCCTTGAAGGCTAGATGAAATGACAGGATCGATTGTACTTTTACGATCGAGTGTTCCACGAACAAGGTCAAGCATAAATGAACTTGGAGTTTCTCCTTCATCCAGAACACTTTGAATGGCAACCTCACTGTCACTTTCTGTTGTTAAATCTATTTGATAGAGCGCTTGTGCTGCTCTTAGTCTTGCTACTCTTCGATTCATTATTCAAACTCCTTCTTGTACTTTTAATATGTTGATAATAGCATAACATGTAGAGCTAAAACAGAACAATTTAGATTGTATCGTGAAGAATCTTTCGCTTTCTCTATTCACTATTACAACTTGTCCAAATAAACGGTCCTTCTTATTTATGAGTGTGTCCAAAAGAGGCCAATGGCTCCGCACATTGCTTCGAGATTGTTCAAAAAGGGAAGAGCGTCCTTTTTTCCCTTCGAAGTTGCAATGGCTCCTC